>JASGCH010000144.1 GCA_030054245.1 Gammaproteobacteria bacterium
ATGGGACCCAATAGTAGCCGGGGAGTTATTGCTTTGAGACATTTTTTGGAATTTGTCGAAACGGGTCATTTATACGCCGCCAGTTCTACCGGTAAAGACCCTGATAGTGATTTTGAAATTGCAGTCATGAATGAGTTGCACAAGCATGGCTATGAGTGCGAGCCTCAACTGGGAGTCGCTGGTTTTTATATAGACCTAGCGGTTAAGGACCCCGGTAAACCGGGTAAATTCATACTTGGAATTGAATGTGACGGCGCAACCTACCACTCAGCAAAGTCAGCAAGAGATAGGGATCGCTTAAGGCAAGAGATTTTGGAGGGGCTAGGTTGGAACATAAAGCGAATCTGGTCAGTGGATTGGTTTAAGCATCCTCAATCTCAACTCCAACCCATATTCAATGAGCTACAAAGACTGCGTACTGAACCCGTTTCAGTCACTGCTGAGGTGGTTGATGTTTTTGAGCTTGAAATGCCAGAGGAGAAAAATCTTTCATCTTATCTCACAAGGTGATTGGTCTTTAGCAGAAAGGTTGGAGGAATTTGATAAGCAAGACCGTGACACAACTGGCTATAACCCAGCGTGCATGTTAATCCATTTCTGAAGTCCACCGATCATTCCAAGCGTCGCTGGCTTTTTCTAAAGACCTTCTTTGGCGTTTGGTTGGTCGCCCATCTTTGATAAATTTGGCGGGTTCTATGTGGTATTTTTTACGCTCTAAATACTTTTGTCGGGCGTCCAAACTGCTCGGGGTTTCTCGATACCAAGCTTGTACTATCGAAGCTTGTTTTCTTTGCAAAGCCAGCTGCAAAACTTCAACTTCCTGATGAATTTCACCTTTTTTAATCAGCACCTTATCGCCTATTTTTAGGTTATAAGCAGGTTTGATAGTTTGCCCATTGACACTCACTCGCCCTAATTTAATTTCTTCGGTGGCTAAAGTTCTGGTTTTAAAAAATCGACTAGCCCATAGCCAACGATCAATGCGGTATAAATCCGCTGGAATATCGTGTGTCTTCATTGGATGATGTGTTAAATCTTTAAGGATGATGTGTTAAATCTTTAAGTGCTTATTTAAGTTCTAACGCCATTTTTTGGTGCAAGATACCAGCTTCTACAAAGGATTCACCGAATCTGGAAAATCCGTGTTTGGCATAAAACGCTACAGCCGACGCCTGGGCATGGAGTATGACTTTGGCGTCGCCGCGTTGCCGGGCTTGCTCTATGAGTGTGCGCAAGACTCGACTCCCCAATTGGGTGCCGCGCAAGGATTTGTGCACGGCCATGCGGCCAATTTTGCTGGTGGCTGGGTTTAGTTGCACCAAACGACCAGTAGCCACGGGTTGATCAAAACAATTATAGATGATGGCTTGCACGGCTTGTGCGTCTAAATCGTCTAGTTCGAGTGTTTCATCGACACCTTGTTCTTTGACAAATACCGCTTTGCGGATCGTACTAGCATCTTTGCCGAGCTCAGCCCAAGTACCCACTTTCACCGTAAGGATGTCTTGTTGGTTTTCAAAGCGTTCGATGGCCAGACGCAAGGGTTTGGGGATTTCTGTTGCACTGGGGGGCGATCCTGCGGCATAAACATAAGTGATTTCGCCTTCTAATAAGATGGAATCTCCTCGATAAATTTCTCCCAGCACAGTCATCGAGCTATTGCCAAACTGCTTACAGGTTAGTTTGACTTCGATCATATCGTCTAAATAGGCCGGATGATGAAATAACAAGGTTGATTTTCGAACATAAAAGTCCCCTCCTAGCGATTCCATGGTCGATAAATAGGGAATAGCTAGGGCACGCCAATACTCTACCATGGCACAGTCAAGATAAGTCAAATAATGTGCATTAAATACAATTTTTTGGGCATCGACTTCAGACCAACGCACGCGTAGGGGATAACTAAAATGGCTTATCATTTTAAGAGGTAATCTGGTAAGATGAGGTTTTTTAAGAGGCGGCTTATGTTGGCACTATCTTTGCCTATTTTAGCGTAATCTAAAACATTTTTGCCTACATGATTGTACACGCTTACATCCGCACCCTGCTCTAATAAAAATTGTACCACATGGACAGAACTATAATAAGCGGCCATCATTAACGGAGTGGTGCCGTTGGGCGCTTGAGCGTCGATATAAGCCGCGTTCTCCAGCAAATAACGCGCTATTTCTAGGTGCCCGTTGGTCACTGCATAGTGCAGTGCCGTCCAGCCAGGTTGATTAATTTCAGCTCCTTTGCTTATGAATAATTCAACCAGATCGGCTTGTCCGGTTAAAGCCGCCAACATCAAAGCACTTTCGCCGTGCTCATTCGGCTGGTCTAGGTCTAATTCAGCTTGCTCTAACAAAAATTCGACCACATTTTTGGCTCGGTGCAAAACCGCCCAGTGCAACGCAGGCTGTCCTTGGGGATTGACCGTGTTGGGGGGTAATCCTTGTATGATCAAGGCTTTGACCGTCTTTACTTGGTCTCGGGTAATGGCTTGGAAATAATCTTCATATGAGCCAGCAAAACTCGTCCCCATGAGTCCCGCGTAAACCCAGAAAAGCCACACCAGTTGCCGTCCCAGCGAAAAAAGGTGGGTAAGCTTGGACATTCTGGTTAACTTAAAGGCCAAGGGGGGGCAGTTCCATTTTACGAAACAAAGTACAAGTATTTTGGAAAGTAATATCCGCCACTTCTTCTGGCGAAATACCGTGGATTTGGGCAACTTCTTGGGCCACCAAGGGTACCCAAGCTGGGGTATTCATTTTCCCACGGTGTGGTACGGGTGCTAAATAGGGGCTATCGGTTTCTATGAGTAGTCGGTCGAGTGGGACATTTTTGACTACTTCGCGGATAGCTGAGGCATTCTTAAAAGTGATGATCCCTGAAAAGGAAATATAAAACCCGAGTTTCAAAGCCTCCTGAGCTACCCAGCCTTCTTCGGTAAAACAATGGAAAACACCATTTACAGGAGGTGAGCTGGGATTTGCTAGTTCTTCAACTAATAGACTCAAGGTATCACGGGCGGCGGCGCGCGTATGAATGATCAAAGGTAATCCCAAAGCCTTGGCCGCTCGGATATGACAGCGGAATCGCTCTCTTTGCCAAACCATGTCTTCGTTGTCTTGGCATCGATAATAATCCAATCCGGTTTCTCCAATGGCCACTACTTTGCGATGCTCAGCCAATTGCATCAAAGTTTCCAAAGTAGGCTCAAGGACTCCGCGTTCGTCAGGGTGAACACCCACGCTACACCACAGATGAGAGTGCTGTACGGCGAGTTGTAACACTTCATCAAAGTGTTCTAAAGTGGTACCAATAACCAATGCGTTACTGACTTTTGCGTCCTGCATATCTTGTAATACTTGGGCAAAATTCTCTTGTAATTGGGGGAAATTTAAGTGGCAATGGGAGTCAAAATACATAGGGGTCTGATAAAAAGAGGCTTAGACCAAGGACTAAACAGTCTTCGATTATAGCGCAAGTGCAAAGCTAAATTGCCCCATTTGCCCAATGGAAAGACTGTGTTACCATCGGCTGGTTGCGCGCAACTCAAGCCTTGTACTTGGGCAGCTCGTGGAGCGGCACCAGCCGATGGTGCAACGGTTTTATAAAAATTAAACAACCAGCGGAAAAACTGAGTTACAAGGCAACCCCGTCAATCACCATTCTCTGCGCTTGCTCTAGTTGAGTGCTTGCTGAGCTTGGAGTCTCACATTCAACATCCACAATTCATGGTCCAAAGGTACTTCGTGTGCTAGTTTCAGCAAAATTTTATACCATTTTAAAAGTTTTTTGGGGTCGATAAAACGAGGTAATTCCGAAGGTAAAAAAAATCGGGGGCGACCTCCTTGTTGGTAAACCCAGGTATCATGGCAGACTTTACACAAAATTTGCACGATATAAGTCTTAGGCAATTGTAATAACCATTCAATTTTACCCGCTTGTAAATCTTTAGGCAAGGACTCCCATTGCTCAGTTCGAATTTTTAACTTTTGGGTATATGACAAGGATTCATGCGGTCGCATACCGGTTGCACGCAACATCACTTCAGCGTCTGCCTCAGCCATTCCTTGGGTCATTAACCACGATTTTGATTCAGCAACTTCTGGAAGTTGCAATGGATATTGGCAACATCGACTAATGATGGTGGACAATAATCTAGACCTTTGTTGGGTACATAGTATGAAGCGTGTATAACCACTGGGCTCTTCGAGAGATTTTAAAAAGGCGTTGGCAGACACAGTGTTCATCGCTTCAGCTGGGTAAATCACAGCGATCTTTTGCGGAGATAAAGACGCGGTGGTATAGCTAAATAGCAATAATTCGTGCATAGCTTCAATTTTAATATCACTACCAACCATAGAATGGGGTTTGATTTTGCCA
>JASGCH010000145.1 GCA_030054245.1 Gammaproteobacteria bacterium
CTCGCATATACTCAATATGCGAGACTGGGAGCGCCCGCCATGATCATCTTCGGAAATGAAGCTGGGGGCGTACGCAGAAGCCTTGTACTTTGACAGCTCATCGAGTGGCACCAGTCGATGGTGCCAAGATTTTGCCATTGGGACGGTTTGTGGCAAAATGGTATTTTTATTTGATGGTTTTATATTTATTAAGAAACCGCTCAACCCGCCCACCCATCATATCGACTGATTTTTGAGCCCCCGTATAAAAGGGATGGGTGTCACTTGAAACCTCGAGTTTATACAATGGTAGCTCCCTGCCATCTTCTAAAGTGATGGTCGCTTTGGTTTTTACGCAGGAACGCGTAACAAATTTATATCCAGAAGTTATGTCTAAAAAACACACTTCTTTATATTCTGGGTGTATTCCTTCTTTCATAGTGTAAAAATGTGAGTGGTGTAAAGGGGTGTAACTTTATCAAGCCACAAAATGTAAAAATCAACCTAAGATCGTTGCACCCTTTCTCACACCGGCTTACAATGTCAAATGATGGTGTTGTGCGGTTTGCCTATGGAT
Source organism: Gammaproteobacteria bacterium (assembly GCA_030054245.1). Lineage (GTDB taxonomy): Bacteria > Pseudomonadota > Gammaproteobacteria > Burkholderiales > Burkholderiaceae_C > JASGCH01. The sequence continues at coordinate 557 of JASGCH010000145.1, forward strand.
GAACTGTAGATGAACTGTAAAATCCGCCGGAAGCGAACTTCTGCCTTCTAATGACAGCTAAGACCGTTGCGCCATCGGCTGGTGCCGCGGTTACATTGCCAAATGAATGCGTTATGTATGTGCCTCAGTTCGTTGTGCTCTCTATTGCGCTTCCGCTCCTGATCTCGCATATATTCCATATGCGAGATCAGGAGCGCCCACCATGATCACCCCAGTAAATTCCGCTGGGGGCGATCGCGGAAGCCTTGTCATTATGACAGCTCACCAAGCGGCACCAGCCGTGGGTGTAACGGTCTTATTATAGACGATTTAAGAGCTACATCAGATAACAATTGCTCCTTGGTTACCATAGGACTCATACCATTAAAGACTATTGCACCGGCGCAACAGTCTTATCAATCGAATGTCCACCCAAAACTATGAGGTTACAAGTTTCCGGTTTTATCAGAAAATAAGACATCTAAGCTCTTGTATAAGGCACAACCATTTTCCCTACAAGCTTTTGTCATGATTACTCATACAAGACCATTGCACCATCGGCGTTTGCCACCGACTGCAATATCAAATGACGAAGTAATTTGACAATCTTATCGGTTGTGTAACAGTCCTGTCATTGGGTAGTTAGTAGTGCCATAGGTGAGTAACGGTCTTTTTTGAGGTGTGTATTATGAATGTCTATGCTATAGTTGGGGAATACGAAGAATTGAAGGTTCTTAAACAAATTATTGGAAATGATAGTGTAGTGACTTGGATGCAAGTTATGTCGTTGCTTGGGGAGTCTCTAGATTTATTGGGTTACTCGGATAGTTTACAAAAAAAATATAAAGATCCCAATCATTTTATTAAAGTTGTAAACCCATACCATGGGTTTGTTGATGGGCTAGTGGTTGGGTTACAACCTGATGATGGCAAAGTACCCATCGGTGCTACAGAATTTTTATTAAAGTTTAATGAACACGGTTGGAATTTGGTTTCAATTATTGTGATAGGAGAAGCGAAATTGGGTATGGCAAATCATTCAAGAATCCTGCCCAATTTTAATGAGTTTTATATTGAAAGAGTAGAATTTGCTGAATCTCTGAACGAATCAGCTGACAGGATAAAAGAGGCGTTTGGTTGGATGTAACGCACCGATGGTTTGAGGGGTAAACCCATGGTTGCTTGCGTTTACCTTGGCATATCCAAGGAAAGACTGTTGCACCATTGCACCGACGGCTGGTGCCGCTCGGTGAGTTGTTATAATTACAAGACTGTGGCACAATCTCACTGAGCGGCACCAGCCGTCGGTGCAATGGTCTTATGACTAGGATTGCGCGCACCTTCCAGCCTTGTCATTTGGTAGTAGTTCGTCTGGGATGGTGCCATGGTCTCACTTTTATACTTGCTGTCAAATGAAAACTGTCCAAAATAAACTATTTCAATGGTTTTTAACCTTATGGGTTGGTGCCTATTTCGGGTTGTATGGTAGCCTGAGTTTAGGGGATACCTATCCCAATAAAGCCATTAAATTTGTCATTCCTTTTCCTGCTGGTTCTGCTACCGATTCACTTGGACGGATTGTGGCTCAAGCTATGGCGGATGATCTAGGTCAGGCCGTTACAGTTGAAAATAAAGCGGGAGCCAATGGTATTTTAGGAGCTGAACAAGTTAAAATCGCCCCAGCAGATGGTTATACATTTTTGGTTACCACCAGCACGACGCAGGCCGCCAATGTCAGTTTGTACAAGAGCTTGTCGTATGATCCAGTGAAGGATTTTACACCTATTGGCAAAATCGGCGTAACTGGCTTTATATTAATGGTTAAACCCGATTTTCCAGCTAAAGATTTAAAAGAATTTTTGGCTTACGCCAAAGCCAATCCTGGCAAAATTTATTATGGGCATGGCTCCTCTGGCTCATGGGTATCTGGAGCTCTATTGGCACAACAAGCTGGGCTAGAAGTGACTGCGGTACCTTATAAAGGTATTCCACAAGCCTTAACGGATTTGTTGAGTGGTCAAATTCAATTTGCCTTTGCGGATGTTGGGAATGCTGTGGCACAAATGGAGGGAGGAACCTTGCGCGGATTGGCAATTACTACCAAATCCAAAGCCTTTAAGGCACCGTTGGTTCCCCCAATAAATACGCTACTCAAGGATTATTTAGTATCGGCTTGGTTTGGTTTAATGGCACCAGCCAATTTACCTGAAAATATTCACAAAAGGGTCAGTGCTTCACTAGAAAAAGTTCTGAAAAAACCAGAAGTGGTCAGTAAAATAAACGGTATTGGTATTGATATGGAGATCGAAGATAGCGCAACTTTAGGTAAAACCATTGTGGCAGAAATTCAAAAATGGAAACTATGGGTGCGTGCCGCAGGGATTACACCTGAGTGAAGAAAATACGCAATAAACCTGAGAGACCTTGGCATAAACTTGGATAAGTTACCAAATGCTAGTTCCTCGATGCAACGGGCTCGTCTTTGGAGGCTTGTGAACACATGACAAACAACTTTGGACCCTTAGCTGGAATAACGATTATCGATTTAACCAGTGTCGTTTTAGGACCTTATGCTACGCAAATTTTAGGTGACTATGGTGCTGAAGTTATAAAGGTTGAGCCACCCAGTGGCGATATTATGCGTCAGGTAGCTCCCAGTAAAAATCCTTTAATGGGGCATATATTTATAAACGCCAATCGAAATAAACGCTCGGTCGTATTAGACTTAACTTCGATACAAGGGCGCCAAAAAATGTATAAAATGTGTCAAAAGGCTGATGTTTTAGCTTTTAATATGCGTCCTCAAGCCATGGCTAAGATGGGCTTGGATTGGCAGACTTTACATGCTATCAACCCCAAATTAATTTATTGTGGTGCTTATGGCTTTAGCGAAGACGGTCCTTACGCTGGGCTCCCTGCTTTTGACGATATTATTCAAGGAGCTTGTGGTATTCCTTGGCTTATGCAAAAAAGCGGTTCGCCTTATCCTAGGTATGTGCCAACTACTTTTGCGGATAGAGTGACTGCCCTAAATATGGTGCATGCCATTATGGCGGCGATTATTGCTAGATTTAGAATTGGATTGGGGCAAAAGATCGAGGTGCCTATGTTTGAATGTTTGTTACAGTTTGTCTTAGGAGAGCATTTGGCCGGAAAAACTTGGTCACCCGCGATAGGTGAAATGGGCTATCGGCGGCTTTTAGACGAAAATAGAAAGCCTTATAAAACTTTAGATGGCTACCTTTGCTTATTGATTTATAACGATAAGCAATGGAAAAATTTTGTGCAATTTTTTAGCCATACCGAGGAACTTTTGTTAAATCCAAAATTTTCTACTATTGAAGGAAGACATCGTAATGCGGACGAATTATTTGCTTTTATTCAACAGACTATGTTGAAAAAGTCCACGGCGGATTGGATGAAAATTTTGTCAAGTCGCGATATTCCTGTTTTTCCGGTCATGAATTTAGACGATTTACTGACAGACGAACATTTGTTAAAGACCAAAGCCTGGGTGGAGTTGCAACATCCTTTTGAAGGGACTATTGTACAATTTAGACCTCCGATCAAGATGTCGCATACTCCATTGTCTATTCGTCGCCCACCTCCTTTACTAGGAGAACATAATTTAGAGGTTTTTCAAGAATTTGGTTGCTAAATATCGATGAAAATGACCGTATAACCGAGGGGCACGGTTTGCGGTTAGTTTTAAGGCGATTTTTTGGTGTACAATGTGTGGCTATGCGGGAATAGCTCAGTTGGTAGAGCGCAACCTTGCCAAGGTTGAGGTCGCGAGTT
>JASGCH010000146.1 GCA_030054245.1 Gammaproteobacteria bacterium
CCGTGAGCGATTCCCAGAGGGATGGGTTGTGCCGTATAAGTAAATGTTACCCCCCATTGCTCCCCAGTACCTAAGACTTTCTCTATGGCTCCTAGGTGTTCTGGCGAAGTGATGATTAATATATTTTGAATTCCCAAGTGCATCAACAGACTTAAGGGGAAGTACAAAGAGGGCCTATCGTAAACTGGCAATAGATGTTTGTTGACTCCGAGAGTCACAGGGTAAAATCGACTCCCTGAACCTCCTAAGAGTAGGATGCCTTTGGTGGTGGTTTTGTTCATGGTTTAAGACTGTTGCACCGACGGCTACGCCGCGGTTACACTGCCAAATTACTGCGTTATGTAGGTACCTCAGTTCGTTGCGCTATCCATTGCGCTTCCGCTCCCAGTCTCGCATATACTCAATATGCGAAACCAGCGAGCGCCCACCAGCGAATGATCACCCCAGTAAATTCCGCTGGGGGCGACCGCTCAAGCCTTGTACTTTGACAGCTCACCCAAGCGCGTAGCCAATGGTGCAACGGTCTTTAGAGGTGCATAAGTCATACGATGTAAAGGACAAGGTCCATATTTTTGCAGTAATTGTAAGTGTAATGGGGTTGGGTAGGCCTTGTGACGAAAAAATTGATAGTTTGGATATTGTGTGTGCATTTCGGTTTCACAATAGTGATCGCGCCATTCCTTGGCTAAAATCGACGCCGCAGATATTGCTGGCACCAAAGAGTCTCCTTTAACAATAGCTTGCCCCTTGATATTGACTTTGGGTAAATACAGACCGTCCACCGAAATTTCGGTTGGTTGCACACTTAGGGAAGTAATGGCTCTTTGCATAGCCAACAGTGAGGCTTGTAAGATATTCATCTGGTCAATTTCTGCGTGGCTGGCTTGTGCAATGGCAAAACACAGAGCCTCTTGGTAGATGATAGCCGCTAATTCATGGCGTTGTTTTCTGCTAAGTGCTTTTGAATCTTTTAAGCCGGGTATATGACTATTGGGTGGCAAAATGACGGCCGCGGCCACGACTGGACCAGCGAGTGCCCCTCTACCGACTTCGTCTATGCCAGCTAATAAATTCGTAGGTTCTATCATGGGTGCAATAGTCTTTAGGTGATGAAGGATTAGAAAAAATCACCACCCAAGTTGCTGGATCCAATCGGCGCTCATATTTTCTGCATCACCTAACAAGGATTGGTGGATTTGATGGTATTGCTCTTGCACCGCGGAACATTTTTCAGGATGATCCATCCAAGCTGTTAAGGCTTGGGCAAGTTGCTCCGGGGTGGCTTGTTTTTGAATATATTCAGGTACAATTTCTTTTCCCGCTAAGATGTTGGGCAAACTGATCCATTTTACCAGTTGATTGCCTGCCAAAAAACGCAGAAATCGTAGGGTAGCATAATTGAACCCATGCATACAATAGGCTACAACCATAGGGACTTTGAATAGGCAAGCTTCTAAAGTTGCAGTACCACTTGCCAACAGAGCAAAATCACTGGCCGCTAATACAGAGTGGGAGTCGCTATAGGTAGTCTTGACCCATTCAGAGGCACCTTGCTCTTTGATCAATTGTTGGACCAGTTCGGCTCGACCTGAGGCTATCGGCAAAATAATTTGTAGATCAGGGTAGCGGTGTTTGAGTATTTTGGCAACCTGCAGAAATTTTTGGCCTAAATAATGAATCTCAAACACTCGACTACCAGGTAAGATGGCTAAAGTGGGTGAGTCTGGGGATACCCCTAGGTTTTTTTTAGCCTGCGGTTTATTGGTGGTAAAGGGGATATGGCGTGCCAAAGGGTGTCCAATAAAAGTACATGGAATGGAATGTTGTTGTAACAATTGAGTTTCAAAGGGAAATAAACACAAGACATGATCAACACTTTGGTAGATTTGGTGGACGCGACTGGGACGCCAAAACCATATCGTAGGACAAACAACTTGTACGGTTTTGATACCTTTTTGGCGCAGTGTTTTGGCTAGTCTGAGATTAAAATCAGGTGCATCAATACCCATAAAGAGGTCTATGCGATTTTGCTCGGTAAAATACTTCACCAAGTGATTTTTGATGGCAAACAGTTCGGGCAGATGACGAAAAACTGACCAACCATAAACTGCTAATTTGTCGCAGGAATATAAAGAGTGCAAGCCGTTTGCCAACATGTTGACGCCCCCTACACCGGATATGTTTAAGGTGTAATCTTTCAGATGGCTGAGACGCTTGATCAACAATTCACCTAATAAGTCCGCAGAGGCCTCTACGGCGACCATGCCTATTTTTTTGCCAATGGGGGATAAGAGTGGATTATCGGACAATACCATTGGTACGATGGAGGAAATTGATCAGTTCTTGCAAATCGACAAATAGCTCGGAGTCAGAAGGAAAGTTTTTTTGCAAATGCTGTAAATTTTTAAGCGCATCCATTAAACTTAAATCTTGTCGATAGAGGATGCGATAGGCGGTTTCCAAGTTATCTATCCGAAGTTGATCAAAGCCTCTTCTTTTTAATCCGACTTTATTCACAGCTCTGGCTACGGCCGGATTGCCGGTGCAACTCACGAATGGGGGTAAATCAGCTTGCACATAAGTACAAGCCCCAGTAAAACTGTGTTTACCTAAGGTACAACGCTGGAAGACAGAGGTATTGCCGCCTAAAACTACCCAGTCTTCTAGGATTACATGACCAGCTAAGCCACAATAATTGGCGAGGATAATGTGGTTGGCCAGCTGACAATCGTGGGCTAAGTGTACATAAGCCATGATCAAATTGTGATCCCCCAAACGGGTAATACCCCCACCCAATTCAGTGCCTAGGTTAAAGGTGCAAAATTCTCGGATAATATTATGGTTGCCGATGATCAATTGGGTGTATTCACCGGCATATTTTAAGTCTTGTGGCTTGGCACCCAAAGAGTTAAACTGATAAATTTCATTGTTTTGGCCAATTTGGGTGTTACCCTCAATCACACAATGGGCACCCACTTTTGTGCCAGAGCCAATGCTTACCCGTTCTCCCACAATCGTATAAGGTCCAATACACACATCTGTGGCAAGTTCGGCTTTGGATGCCACTAGGGCGGTTGGGTGTATCAATGACATTTACCGGACTTTTTTAGAAACACACATAATTTCAGCCTCTGCCACTAATTTTCCATCCACAAAGACCTGTCCAGCACATTTTGCCAGACTGCTACGAATGTGCAAGGGTTTTACTTCAATAATCAATTGATCTCCTGGTGTGACGGGCGATTTAAATCGCGCATGGTTAACCCCTGCCAAAAAGGAGACGCTGTCACCAGCTACGGCTTGTGTTACTTGAGATTTCCAATGAGGGTGGGTTGATGCTAAAAGCAGGGAGGCTTGGGCGATGACTTCAATAATCAAAGCCCCAGGCATCACCGTAAAATGAGGTAAATGACCGACAAAAAAAGCTTCGTTGACCGTAACATTTTTTAAAGCCTTAAGGTACTCGCCTTCGACGATTTCCAGTACTCGATCAATAAATAAAAAAGGGAACCTATGAGGTAAATTTTGATATATTTCTTGTATAGTGAGCATGGTACGGGTAATGTGACTAGAGGTGTGGTTAACTTTTCATTTGATGAAACTTTTGCATAACTGACTGCATTTCCCGCGAGCGACTGCGTTATATTTCTTGGTAAATTTGGCTGGGGGGCGCTCGCTCAAGCCTTATACTTTGGCAGATCGTCTGGGCGACACCGGCCGAGGTGCAAAGGTTTCTTGCTCTTAACTTGGACTTCGCTATTTTTAATTTTGCTATAGTTTCTTTGCCAAAGTGTATGCTTTTGAGCTGGAAAAATGCCAGTATAATGCCCAGCTTCAGTTATATCTTGCACGACGAAGGTTCCAGGACCAATGACAACACCATCGGCGATGCGTAATTTATCAGCAATGCCGGCGGCACCGGCTATTATACACCGCTCACCGATGATGGTACTGCCTGCAATACCTACACAAGCACAAATGAGGGTGTGTGCTCCAACATGAACATTGTGGGCAATGTGTACTTGATTGTCAATTTTTACTCCATTGTCGATGCGTGTCGAGCCAAAGGTCCCGCGATCAATACATACATTCGCACCAATTTCAACTTCATCTCCTATGATGACATTGCCAAAGTGAACCATTTTTTGCCAGTGACCTTGTTCATCCTTGGCAAAGCCAAAACCGTCGCTACCCACGACGACACCGGGAAGTAAGCGACAATTATTGCCTATTTGGCAATCAGCTCCTAGATATACTTGGGAACTTAGATGACTGCCATCG
>JASGCH010000004.1 GCA_030054245.1 Gammaproteobacteria bacterium
GAGTGGGCATGGTGACTTGTCTTCTGAAAGAGCTTATCTCCGTGTAGACCGTATGTCTTGCATTAATGCTGACGGTGGTGCTATCGATGTGGCAGTGCGTGGTTATGTTTCTGGCGAAGATGGCAAAGTTGGCCTAAGAGGTCGTTTAATTACCAAATCGGGGCAAGTACTCGCCAATGCAGTGGTCGTAGGGGTATTAAGTGGATTAGGAGAGGCCGTCCGACAAGGTGCAGTGACCACCACCACAGCCACAGCCACTGGTGCTCAAACCAATGCCGTGAACAATGCTTTGGAATATGGCGTTGGTACTGGGATTGGTAAAGCCATGGATAGAATCGCTCAGTACTATATCAAATTGGCTGAAAAATTGTTCCCTATCGTAGAAGTTGACGCCGGGCGTACGGTGGATATTATTTTGACCCGTGGTGTTACCATTGCCAAAAACCTATGAATCTGTTTCAAAGCCATTACCCCCCTACTGCCCAGCAACCTAGCCTACCCAATGGCTATGTTATGAGGTTCACCCCGAATGCACATTGCGCTGGGAACAAAGCTCCACTTGGTCATTATGACAACTCGTCCAAGCCAAGGTCTTCACCTGCAAAATGGCCAAGCCGCCTTAGCGTTTTTTGGGTACTGTTAACGAGTCTATGGGCAGCTCAGGCCCAAGAACCTAGAGTTGCTGAGCCATTTTCTCCTGAAGAAATGAAACTACGCCTACAAAATCTGTATCCGTCAACCCATTTTTCCCATATAGAACAAACACCCATACCCAATGTCTATCAAGTAGATATAGGAGAAAACATCATTTATAGTGATTTGAGTGGACGCTATTTTATTTTCGGTCACCTGATGGATATGCTTGAGCAACAAGACCTCACACAAACCAAGCTTGCCAAAAAGCTAAAGATAAACTTCGCTCAGATCCCCCTAGATCAGGCCATTAAAACTGTCAAAGGTCAAGGTAAGCAAAAAATTATCATTTTTTCCGACCCAGATTGCCCATTCTGTCAGCGACTGGAAGATGAATTGCAACAAATGGATGATTTAACTATCTACACTTTGTTGTATCCGATTGAAAATCTTCATCCAAAAGCCAAAGCTAAAGCCATTTCCATCTGGTGTTCAGATAATCCCAGCTTAGCATGGAAAAAAGTCATGGTCGATAAGCTACCCATTCCGACCCTTCACTGTGCACACCCCATCGATAGCATCAAGGTGATGGCCCAACAACTGGGCATCAATGGAACGCCAACCTTGATTGCCGAAGACGGTCGTAAATGGGTCGGCCTCACCTCACACACCGAGCTCAAACAGTGGCTCAACACACCTTCTCATTCCCAATAACCCTATATGTACACCCTTCTGCACCTCCTCACCAAAACTCTCACATCTTCAGTTTTACCGCTACCTAAACTGTCAAATGATGCTTTGAGGGCGATGGTTCTCATGCTATGCTTAAACTTTAGTGGGTGGTTAAGCGGTTGCTCTCTAGTTTCTGGATTAGATTCTGCGGTCCAATTCTCTTGCCCGGCTCCAGATGGCGTTAGCTGTACCTCAGTATCTACCCTATTTACCAACTTATTTCCGCCTAAATCCACCGATAGACCCGTACAAGATGTGCCACCCAAAATGGGGTTAACGATGTTGCCGTCAACTGTAGCCACCCAAAATGTAATCACTAAAAGTAAAGAGCGGACTTTGCGAATATGGGTGGCCCCCTATAAAGATCAAGAAGGTGATTTGTACGATCAACATTATATTTATGTCAGCGTTGCTCCTGGAATTTGGTCTATACCTGCCAATCCGCCCATACCAAACAAAATAGCTCCCACCATACACTCGCTGAATAAAAACCATTCTTCACCGGAAAAGCCGACTACAGAAAAACCCAAAATGAATCACTCTTTTGGGGACCATGTGATAGATTCCTTACCCCCAGCTCTAAAGTCTGTCTTATGAGCACTTTCTTCTTAAAAAAGCGCTAGGTTCTCTGCCCTACTTCTCTTCGCAAGTGGCTTGCCACAGAAGGGCTTCGGTCCTTTCGAAGTCGTCTTGGGTGCTAGCAGGTCGCCGTCTTCGTTTATATATTATGTTTAGTTTACTTCAATCTTTAAAATTTGTTGAGCCCAGAAAAAATCATCGAGCTTTGCCATTCCAGCAACTCGTTCCCTTCTTACCCTATACAGCGTTTGATCCTATTCACGAGTTATATACCTTAGAAACTTTACAAGCTGGGAAACAAGAAGGTCTAGGTTTTGTTCTAGAACTTAGGCCACAGCTTGGAGCGTCCATAGAAATGGCTCAATTTATGTTGAACTTATTTTCGTTTAATTGTCCAAAGAAAACCAGTCTGCAAATCCATTTGTTTGCTTCACCTATCATCCATCAAGACGAACCCAATGACACAGCAAGCACAAAGACCCATAACCCAATATTAACTTCTTTAATCGAACATAGGCAAATTTTTTATAAGAAAGGTGCGTTTAGCAACTTATTTGACACCATCAATTTTCGTATGCGCCATTATATTTGCTTATTATCGGTAGTACTGCCGAGCAAAGATCCCGAAGACATCGCCCTCATCCGTCAAGCCGTTTTATTGCGCCAACATCTCATAAGCACCTTAGCACAATATGGACTTTTTAAAGAAACTTGGCAACCGCACCAGTTGGTGAATTATTTAACTCTTATTCTCAATCCCCATTTGAATTTAACCGCCCCATCCAATCCAAAATCTTACGACGAATATGCCGAAATTCGTAACCAACTTATCTCTACTGAAACAATTTGTCAAGAAAACGAACAAGAAACTTTATTCTATAACCAAACCCATGAAATCGCCGTACGCGCTTTATCCGTTTTACATTACCCCAAATTGTATGGCTTAAACCAAATGCTCGAGCTTCTAGGATCAAGTAGTTCACCGAGTATAGCTTATCCTTGTCCGTTTTTAATTACGGTTGGTATTGTATTAAATAATTTTGATAGCGATAAAAACGCCATTTTATTGCGCGTAGCTAGGGCACAACAATCCGCAGATTCACAATTGGCGCGTTTACTGCCCCACCTCCACGATATCAATGAAGATTGGAAAATTGCCCAGAAAGCTATTCAACAAGGTAAGGGGATCTGCCAAATGTATCATCAGCTTTTGTTGTTTAGTCCACCCCATCAAATAGACCACGCGGAAAACGCCGCTAAAGCGGTCTGGCGATCTGAAGGTTTTGATCTAGTTTGTGATAAAAAAATGCAAAAACAAGGCATCTTAGCTTCCCTCCCCATGTTGTTGGGACCCTTATTACAAAACGATTTGCGTGTAGCCAAGAGAATTTTCACCAAAACCATTTTTAACGCGGCTAATTTATTGCCCATTTTAGCTGAATGGACCGGCACACCTGCACGCAATGGACAAGCCCATAAAACTGATTTTTTAACTTTATTTGGACGCAAAGGACAAAAAATGAATATCGACATATTTGCCAACCCTTCAGGAAACTTTAATGGTGTGGTCGTAGGCACTTCGGGATCAGGGAAGTCATTTTTATTAAATGAATTAACCCAAAAGACTTTGGCAACGGGAGGGAAAGTTTGGATCATAGATATTGGGCGTTCTTATGAAAAATTATGCCATATCCTAGGAGGGCAGTTTATAGAATTTGGAGCCAATGCACACATTAGCCTCAATCCCTTCTCCATGGTGGAAGATTTAGAGCATGATCTGGAACTATTAAAACCTTTGGTCATGCAAATGATCTCTCCCTCTCGTAGCCTAAGCGATTATGAGACCTCACAAATCGAAATTCACCTACGAAAAGTTTGGCAAGAAAAGCACCAAAATGCCACCTTAGACGACCTCGCTGAATCCTTGTTGGGTCTCAAAGATGAGCCTGCACAACCCATAGACGGCACCTACCTAAAAAACGATGCTCGAGTCAGCGATTTAGGCGTACAACTTTTCCCATTTACTTCCAAAGGTGTTTATGGGCGTTACTTTAAGAATCTAGTCACTATTGACTTTAATGCCCCCTTAATCGTTCTTGAATTGGAGGAATTGAAAGCCAAAAAAGAATTACAAGCGGTCATCGTTCTTATTTTAATGTATAAGATTACGCAAGAAATGTACTTAGCTGATCGCAACCAAGCCAAATTGGTCATCATAGACGAAGCTTGGGATCTCATGTCCATGGTCAACACCAGTGCGTTCATTGAAGCGGGTTACCGCAGAGCTAGGAAATACGGTGGAGCCTTTTTTACGGGAACACAATCGATCGACGACTATTATCAATCGGCATCAGCCAAAGCGGCATTAGACAACGCCGATTGGATGTTTTTACTGAGGCAAAAACCTGAGTCCATAGAAACCTTAGAAAAATCTGGAAAATTTACTTTCGACGGACACACCAAATCCCTGATCAAGTCTTTAACCAATTTACCCGGTTGGTATTCAGAAATATTTATCAGAGCCAGTGACTTACCACCCACCATCTGTCGCTTATTTACCGACCCCATTTCACAACTGGTGGCCTCGAGCAACGCCCAGGATTTTGCCGAAGTAAAAAGGCTAGTAAGCGCTGGGTACAGTATGTTAGAAGCCATAAATTTGGTATTACAACAAAGAATTCCTAAGCCTTCATAAAAGAGCAACCGTTACACAAGCTTCGACAAGCTACCAAATTACCAGGCTTCATGGCGCACAACCCGCTTTATTGCCAAAGTCGTTCATTCGCTGGTGGGCAAACGGAGGTGCAGTCGCGGCACCGGCCGATGGTGCAACAGTCTTAACGCAGTAATGAGGCAGTCCAGTCGGCTTGGAACCCGAGGTGCAACAGTCTGACCCATGCCATCCATCGATTCAACCACTTATCATGAACTTCAAACTCCCTACATTCCACTCTATCCTAGCCATCACCGCTCTCTTAGTTTTTTCACTTCTGACAGCTTTTGCTTGGACCAACTACCGCAATAGCCTAGCCAGACCTTCTATGGGGGTTGTTGCCTTAGACGATATTTTTACAGCTACAGAACTTTATTTTGCCGAATTACTCACCCGAAAAGGATTGTCTGAAGAAGAGAAACAAGCCACTTACCAAGCCATCAAAAATTTACCCACGGACATAGATTTAGCCATCCATAAACTGGAATCTGAGTGTCGTTGTTGGGTTTTTAATAAAAGTGCAGTTCTCAGTCAAGCGGCTACCGATTATACCTCGGAAATAAAAACTCGGATTTTACCCAATAGCCCGGACCTAGCCGAACTACAAAGACGAATAAATGAGCGCATGAGTCTGCCAAAACCTTAATAAGACGGTTGCACCATCAGCTGGTGCCACCTCGGTGAGCTGTCAAAATACAAGGCTTCCGCACACCACGCAACCAGCCGATGCGACAACCGTCTTTACTCAATATGCGAGACCAGAGAACAGGGGAACCTAACCCAGTAATTTGGTAGTGCAGTCGCGGCGTAGTTGCTGATACAACCGTCTTTTCAAAATGATCCTATTTCAATTGCTAGGTATAAGCTTAGGCTTGATTTTAATTTTAGCGAGCCCGACTCTCGGACTCCCCTATTCATTGGCCATCAATGCGACGAATAGTTTGTCTGATAGGCTTTTTTGGTTAACACCGCCTCCAGCCACTTGGCATGACCAAGACTATGCGGTATTCATCTGGGCAGAAGATTATTTTTATCCCCGAGGCTCTCTTTTTATCAAACAAATTATGGGTGTTCCCGGAGACAAAGTAGATATGATCGGGAGCAAATTTTATATTAATGGAAAATACATGGGAGAACTGCTCCCAGAAACCAGTGGCCAAAAACCCCTAGAAGCGGGTCCCACTGGCGTTATACCCACGAATTTTTATTTTGTTTACGCCCCCCACCCGAAGAGCCTAGATTCTCGCTACCAAGCAGTCGGCTGGTTATCTAAAAATGCCTTAATTGCCCAAGCCATCCCCGTCAAAAACTTGTACCCATGGATGACGGGTCGATTGAGCCAGAAACACTCTTAACCACTACCTATCTCACTTAAATATGTTGCTCCTATTGATACTTTTACTGAGCCTACCCAAGCTAGCTATGGCTGAAGAAGTCATAGCCTCAGTTTATCCCGTCATTGAGCCGAATATGGCAACCGAAATACAGCAAAGGCTTCAGTCAAAAGCCACACAAATCGCTGAGTGGCAACAACGCTTAGCAGAAAAAGTTCAGCTTCGCGTAGCGCAACCTCACGAAGGTCCCGTCTTATCCAAAAGCAAGAAACCAACCAGTTACTACTTTAATCCAAGCATAAAAGCCAGTACCAGCTTTTTAGCCCCAGATGGTCAGACCTTGATTAAAGCCGGTGATACTTTTAACCCCCTCCAGTTTGTTCCACTTAGACAAAATTTAATATTTTTTTCAGCCAATGATGCTCAACAAATCCAACATATTTCATCTTTAACTGGTTTAGATACCCTGCGCTGGAAGTTTATTGTAACCACCGGTGCGTATATACCTTTGCAAAAACTTTGGAAAATCCAACTGTACTTTGATCAATACGGAATTATCAGTCAAAAATTGGGTCTCAAACATATTCCAGCTGTGGTCAAGCAGGAAGGGAATGTATTGAGAATTGACGAGCTTTGACAAGTAACCAAGGCAACATCTTGTAGCGAAACGGGGCTCGGTCTTGTGAATAACACGGATCCCCCAATTAAGTCGAATTTTTACTTTCAGAACCTATGTTTAAATACCTCATCTTGATCATGGCTATGCTCCTAGGATGGAGCGGTAGAACATTGGCTAACTGTCAAGGAAAAATCTTAAACCCTATTACCGATATATGTTGGAGCTGTATCTTTCCTATCAGTATAGGTGGACTATCCACTTTTTCAAAAGAGCAAATAGACAATGGAAGCTCCCAAAGCGGCAACCCATTCTGCACTTGTAGCAACAAAATACCACCAACCCTTGGCATTAAAGTCGGATTTTGGGAACCCAGTCGCATTGTCGAAGTCGTCCGTCAACCCTATTGTTTTCCCTCCTTGGGAGGCTTAGAGCTACCTGTCGGTATATCGGCACCAGCCCATGGGCGAGCTTGGAAACCAGGACATACCCGATCTTCATTTTATCAAGTGCATTGGTATCTTAACCCTATTTTATTTTGGCTAGAGGTGTTATTGGACAACTCTTGCTTGGAGCAAAATGGCTTTGATCTAGCTTATTTTACTGAAGTTGACCCTTTATGGGCGGACTCGGAATTATCTTTCATTTTAAACCCAGAGGCGGCATTGTTTACCGATTTAGCCACTCAGTCGGCTTGTACCGCAGATTGTTTATTAGCGTCTAGCGGCTTTGGCTCTAATGAACTATTTTGGTGCGCTGGTTGTCAGGGCAATATGTACCCCCTAAATGGCTGGGTAGGAACCCACATAGGAGGCGTACAAGCCTCTGCCTTGTTAACCCAAAGAATGACCGGTAAATTACATCGGGAAGGACTGATGACGGCTTCGGCTGGAACTAAAGGTCTTTGTGGTAATTACACACAGCCTATCATGGACAAACGCAATTACAAATTGCAAATGATTTACCCAGTACCGGCCACAGAAAAAATGTCTGGACAGTGTTGCCATACTTTTGGAAGTTCCACCGTGCCATGGCAAAGCGGCAAAGAATTTCCTTACAAAGGTGAAGACTTTTCTTATCAAATTTTTAAAAAGCGTGATTGTTGTCAAGGTGTATTTCCGTAAATCACCCCTTATAAAAAAATGCCACCCCTTAGAAAATGCCCCTCTGTTTCACCCATTGAAGGTTTCCCAATGTTTAAAAATATCCTCCAGCATACATTCCTACTATCGCTCTTCGTCAACTTACTTTTACTAGAACACAGCTGGGGACAAATCCACGCCATCGAAACGGGCAAACCGGCTTCTTGGTCTGCGACTTTGAAAGACCTAGATCTCAATCAATTAGCCAAAACTTTGACACATCGCCCTCAGCTACTGGTGTTTGTTTCTTGGTCTATGCCGACAAGCTCTTTGCAGCATTTATTTTTAGACGCCCACAAGAGTGGTGCCATTTTGATTTGGCGGGGATTAAAGTTCGGCTTAGACAAGAGCCAAGATGCATTGAGACTTTTTGAAGGTCTTACACCCATTCCAGAAATGCGCATACACCCAGAACTATTTGCCCAATACCAAGTTCATCAAGTGCCTACTTTTATATATGTCGAGCCTTCGCTAGAAAATAACTGTCATTCATCAGTTTGCTCAAACATTTTAGCCAAAGTTGCTGGAGATGTGACTTTGAAATATGCTGTGGAATGGATGTCGCTACATTATCCAAAACAAAAAAGCAGTCTAAAACATTATCTAACCCTACTTTGAGCAACACCACACGGCACAGTTTACAAACCCACCCACTTTTTTCATCGTCCTAGCGTTAAAACACCCGATATGCCCGCCCCAATGAGTTATCGCTCAAGCTTTGCACCTGATATGAAACCCCCAATATGGCCCGACACTAGGCTAACCCATTACTTACTACTTTGTACTTACCGTCTGATGATGGTGATCATTTACATAGGGCACGCCAATAGTCAGGTGCCCGTCAGTGAAACTGACTATGCCAAAGCCCAACAACTAGGTCAAGCATTTGGCAAACAAATCCATAATCAAATCAGCATGAATCCAAGCATCTTACCGGGAGTTTTACCAAGCCCTACCACTTCACCGGCCGAGCATTTTAAAAATGGACAAGGTAATACAGCAAAGCCTAGTTTGAACAAAATTGCCAATTGTAGGCTTAACAATGCCGTCGAGTGTCAAGCCATTCAAATTTTGTTAAACAACCCTCAAAAAGATTTTTCTCTGCGTCCAAGCGATCCACTTTTACAAAGGACACCCCATTCTAGTCTTCCCGTACAAGATTTGTTTAGTACCTACGCCGGTTGTAGCGAAAAAGTTATCAAAACCCCCAACCTATACGCCAATGAATCGTGTTTTCAAACCAATTCGGAGCCACTTTTAGCTTGTACCGTACAAAGGCAAGTGGAGGTAGAAACTTCTCCCATCTATTCTTGTACAGATACCGGAAAAATGTTGTCTAGCCAAGTTTGCACCGATTCTTTGTCGATACAAGTACAACCAAGCTACCCATACACTTGTCCTAGTACTTTAGAAACCTCGCATCGCGTATGCACCAGAAAATTGCAACCTAGATGTACCGTACCCAGTTTTTGTAGCCAATCAGAACTGCAGTTGTCGTTTGATCCCGCTGATTGGTTGGTCAGTTGGGATCAAAGCCAGACCGTTGACTGGTTAACCATAAAAAGTACCTCTCATCCAGCCATTTCAAATCCACAAATCATAGAAAAATCAGTGTCTTTTCACTTAAATGACCTACGCAACCTAAACCTATTGTTACTCAGCTCTGTAGATTTTTATGGTTGGCTAGAAATACGACTGAATGGACAAAGTGTTTTCATAGGTCCCCAAAACGGTGATAGGTTAGAACAGGTTGAAGTTACAGAATGTAGAAATATCAATATGGACAATATTGAATGCTCCACCTCTTTAAAAATAAGATGGAGCGAGCACGACTACGCCGATTTTAACAACCTTCAAACTTCGGTCTATCCGTCCTTAGATCTTACTCCGTATTTAAACACCGGCAACAATGTCCTCCAATTTAGGCTAGCCGTATTAAATACATGGGGTTTAAAACTGAGCTTGCTCAAAAATCACCAATGCCCCAAATTTTGCGAAGACTTCTGGTTGGAGGAGTGCCTGACTATCTCTCAACCCTCTACTAGTTAAAAAAATTCAACCTGAACAAGTGCTTTTTTAATCGGTAAAACGCCATTTTAATCATGCCATTTTTTGACAAAGCCGCTCCACTTACCTTGATTATTTGCCTAAGCTATTTGACGCTAAGTGTTGCAAAAGCATCGACTGATTGTCAAAAGACTCATAGCCAGTGTAGCCAACCCGGAGAAACCAGAGTCGTTGACGGAGAACTTCTAACCAAAGACTGTTGGGAGTATACCGATTCTTATGAATGCCTTCTGCCCAAACCAGACGCTGACTGTAGTAGTTTACAAAACGCCTGTGCCCTGACCGACTCAGTCTGCTCTGGTTCTGAATGCCTGCAAACCTTTGCTTGTGCGAGCGAACAAACTCTAAGAGGCAAGATGCAAGCGCTTCCTCTAAGCCACCCAATCGTCAAAGAAACCCATGAAAGACTAAGCTGCCCACAAGCCCAAGCTAGCAATTCGTGTACCCTAGTAGCTAAAGAATGTACTTCCCTAGACACCACACGCATCATCAATGGTATCGCGGTAACCAGAGACTGTTGGGAGTGGCAAGAAACCTATAGTTGCGAGGATCATTCGTCAAGTATGTCCAGCGCTTGTAGCGCTTTGAAACAAACCGCAGGTTGCACAGAACATCGCAACGAATGTTTGAGCAGAGATAAGGACGGGTACTGTACCCAGTTAAACAGAGCATTTATCTGTACCTCGAATCTCCCTACACCGCTTCCCAATGGTGTTCTAGTCGAACCTTCTAAGCCAGTCATCATCCGTAATCAATTGGATCAATCCGACTGTCATTTTGGTAATCACCGCTGTCAACTGGTTGAATCTCAGTGTACTGACGCCCATTCCACCCATTTAATTAACAACCTAGCAGTAACCCAAGACTGCTGGCAATGGCGGCAAAAATACGCCTGCCAACCACTCGATACCCCAGATAACTGTCAACCTCTGCGTGCGCGTTGTACGCCTACGACCAGTCAATGCGTGGAATACAACACAGAGGGAACTTGCATTTCTTTTGAACACGAGTTCCAATGCTTGCGTCAAGCGGGCAACCAACGCACCGAAATCCAATGTTCTCAGGGTCTGTGTGCCAATGGAGTATGCAATGGACCCAGTTATTCAAACGATACAGATTTTAATGTGGCCGTGAGTAGTTTGGAAACAGCGCGTCAAATGGGTGTGTATTTTGATCAAGATCACCAGACCGTTTTTAATGGCTCTGCTTCGAGTTGTAGCGATACATTGGCTGGGTTAGTCAATTGTTGTCATGCTTCAGGCCCTAAACTCAGCTTAAATAATTTCAGTTTGCTCACCAGCACCCTACGCTTAGCCGGAAGCACTCTACGCAACTTGGGTTCATCATACACTTACGATGCTATCAGTTGGAAGCAACCTGATCAAATTTTTAACAAATTGTACAACAGCGCTAGCGACGCGCTGACCAGCAGTCATTTTAGTTTTTACGGATTTAGTTTTGCTCCCGGTGCAGTCCCCCCGTTTGCCTTTGACCCCACTTCCTTTGCGGTAGCAATTGCTCTCCAAATCGCCAGCCAATTCTTAGAATGTAGCCATCAAGAAAAATTATTGGGGTTACAAAAAGGACAAAATTTGTGTAGTTATGTCGGAAGCTGGTGTAGCCAGCGATTTTTGGGATTTTGTCTGACTAACAGGAAAAGCTATTGTTGCTTTAACAGCCTCTTAGCTAAACTGATTCACGAGCAAGGCCTGGCGCAATTACACAGGGGGTATGGCGCTACCCGTGAACCGAATTGTTTAGGATTCACCCTGACAGAACTCAGCCAGCTGGATTTTTCAACTATGGATTTATCAGCTTTTTACCAATCGATACAAGCTAAAACTCTGGATATTCCCAATATCTTACAGTACACCAAGGACAAAGTAAATACCAAACTGAAACTTTTTTAATTGATCTTTTATCCATAACAAAGACTGTTACACCATGAGCTGTCATCATGACCATGCGGGACTTCATCTGAACGAAATTAAGACCATTGCACCATCGGCTGTGGTGTCGCTCGGTGAGCTGTCGTAATTACAAGGCTTTCGCGCACGCCCCCAGCTTCATTTCCAAAGATGCTCATGGTGAGTACCGCATCATGCAGTCATTTGACAACCGCGGTAGCACAGCCGATGGCGCAACGGTCTTAACCCAATGGTGCAACAGTCTTTTTACTACTAGACAACTATGCTATTCTCTTTGCATCAGCCTAAGTTTAATCAACGCGAGGCTGTCTTCTTCGTAGCCTGGGCTAGAGGTCTGTTGCTTTACGGTTTGCTACCTCTTGGTCGGGTGATAATGACAACCTGCCGAATTTTGGTAGTGGTCTTCCTTATGGTAGGTTTGATGGTCAACTCGGTTTTTGCCGAAGAAAAGTCCGAGCTTATGGCAACCCTGTTGCACGCCGTTGAATCCCAAGAAGACGAGTTGCAAGCCGAGTTAACCGGGACCTACGCTAATTGGTTACGAACTACCTTAAATACTTCAAGTCAAGTATTTGTCAGCGTAAAAACCCTGCCTATAGAAGCTAGCCCTGGTTGTAAGAAGCTGTTTGCCACCTTGTTTTTGCCTGACCTACATTGGCAATTAGAAGGAGCAACCCAATACTTTCAGTTTTATTTCAAACTCAATCTGTGTAGGGATGGGAGTGCCCCCAGCCCCCCTTAAAAAGGCTAAGTGAGACCTTTGCATCATCGCCCTCATGAAACTTATGCTCCAACGATCTTTTCTTAGCCACCCCTTCAACTTGGAATGAAAAAAATATATCCCTACCTATGTTACCTAGCCATCCTTATGATGGGTTGGCACCCAGCCGCACAACCCCAAAACACTTGGTGGGAAATCAACCCATGGATAGAACCTGACCGTGGGTTTAATTGGTATCCCGATGATCTCCCTTCAAAAAAACCTAAGGTTGCCGAACCCCAACCGACCACCGTTGAACAAGTGCATCAAAAATGGAAAAGGCTTAGAAATCAAGCGATCATGGAGCCCACTGTGGACAATATCCAAGCTTATTTAGCCATCAATAAATGGGTTTTACAACAAGCTCAAACTTTTGCCGATAATTGGCGCAAAGTTGTTTGGCAACACCCCGAATTAGATTACAACACCGAACATCCTTTTGCCTTATTTGCACAACCCGCAGTGAAAGACCAATTCAACCACCAAAGACAGCGACTGGTTGATTATTTGCGTCGTCCCAATACCGGCTTAATTTTTTTCTTCCGTGGTACTTGTGAATTTTGTCATTTGCAAGCTCGAATTTTAGCTCAAATGAAAAACCATTACCATTTGTCGATTTTAGCCATCAGTCTGGACGGTGGTAAGCTCACCGAGTTTCCAGACGCCAAACTAGACAATGGGATATCAGCTGTGGTCAGTCAAGGCAGTGGCATTTCTACGGTCCCCAGCCTATTTTGGATAGACAAACACCAGAAAGTATTTTTAGGAGCCGGTTTAATGTCCGAAGAAGAGGTTTTAGAACGCTTACAACGCTTGACTATACCCTCTCCGTAATCCAAGACCGTGACATAATCGGTTGAAGACTTTTGCACAACCTAGGTAAAAATTGCAGAATTTGTATTTTTTAATACACCTTTACAAATTACCAGACTTTAAGATAGCTATAGCCTATTCTCAGGGTTTTTTCATATTTTCAGCGCATTTATTAAATTAGCACCTATCCCCTTCATGATAAACTGGACATGGACTTTCATGCGTGTCATATCACTGGCTCTGTAGGCGTGGTATTTCCTCTTCATAGTTCCAAAAAATCTTTCTATCACGAAACACCTTTTAGCTATCTCCTGACTAACCGCTTTCTCCTCTTCTGATAACTTCCTGCTTTGGCTAGCCTTGTAGGGTATTTTGCAATTAATCCCCTTTCCCCCCTAGCCATTCTCGATTCTTCTTACTAGCATCCTCCTTATCCGTCAGGAGTTCTTCACCCATCCTATCACCCAACTTTTTTAACATCAGCTCAACCGGCTTTACCTCGCTCTTATTGGCCGGCGTCGCAGTGGCACCTATTACGCAGTGGCACCTATTAAATAGCCATCCCCATCCGTTACCGTATGCACCCGGTGGCCGTAAGTAACCCGACCCCCTTTCTTCAGCCGCATGGCATCTGGGTCTGCACCTTGCCGCTTGGTTATTTCTAACCCCGGCTGACTTCCATTTTCATAGAAGACTTCACCACCAGACCCGTCTGTTGCAATGATTATTTCCTTCCTCGGTCTGGCCATCGACTGCACCAAGGTTGCATCCATTATCGACTCCTTCCGTATAGCTATACCATGGCCCACCAATTGCCTATTTATCTCCTCCAATATCCCTTCTAATTTCCCATTTAAGACTGTTGCACCTACGGCTGGTGCCGCGGTTGTCACATTACTGGGTTATGTATGTGCTTAAGTTCGTTGCGCTATCCCTTGGGCTTTCGCTCCCAGTCTCGCATATTGAGTATATGCGGGACTGGGAGCGCCCACCATGATATTCAGCGTCGTTTAAATAATTTCTAAGCCGCCTATGCGGCGGTAAACTTAAATCCATATATGGCTTACTTGACTTTGAATTTACTAACCCACCTGTGCAACAGTCTTTTCTGGGTAATCTTGCCTAATTTCTAGGCTTCATTTCCAAGCTCCCAGATAATAGGTCTAACTTTAACTTTGGCCACACTCACCATGTTGTTTCAATTCTTAAAATGCTTGCTAGTCTATAGCTTTATATGCACTTCAGCGGTGAGTGAAGCTGGGTTTTTAGAAGACTTTTATACTTCTGCGGGGTCTAATGTCAATCTAACACCCGCACAAATTTATCAAACCCAAAATCTAGGCATTGTAACCGGTGGAGGTCTGGTTTGGCGTACTCCTCAAACTTCGTTTCAACCTTTTTATTTTTCACCTCCATCACTCAAAGCCGGGTGTGGTGGAATCGATGTATTTTTAGGCTCTTTTGGTCTCGCCAATAAAACCCAATTTATCCAATTTTTGCGTAGCATCGGGCAAAACGCCACTGGCTTGGCGTTCAAAGTGGCTTTGCAAGCTTTGGCTCCTGAAATAGAATCAAAAATTCAAGAAATAGCCAGCTATATCAACGATTGGAATAAACATTTTGGCAATGCCTGTGCCCAAGCCAAAGCTCTGATGGATGCAGGAGGAAGTGCCTGGATCAAAGAAAAAGTCCAAGAAGCCAAATTAAATTTGGTCTCCAGAGGAGTAGTTAGTGATTATTCTGAAGCTAACGATAAAGCCGATACCAGCGGAGATATTAGTTTAAGCAACGCCACAACGCAAACCAATTCCGCGAATAAAACCATACAAGCCCCTGAAATCAATGTTTTGTGGGCCGCATTTAACGGTGGCGATATGGGGCTCAGTCAAGCTGAAAAAGAACTCATGATGGCTTTAGTCGGGACCATAGTTGTACGCAAAAATGGCACCGGTGCCGATACCACCCTAGCCGTACAAAATTACCCTTCACTCATCAACTTGACGCAACTGCTAGGGGATCCATTTAATGTGAGTGAATCTATACCGGTTTACTCGTGCCAAGCAGATACTGATATCTGTTTGCAACCCGTATTAAGTCAACGCCACGAAAAAACCTTTGCAAATCTAGTGTATAGCAAAGCCAAAGCCTTAAGAGACGCCATTCTGTTAAGGCAAGCTCCGAACCAAGAAGACTTAAAATTACTGACACTCGCTACGAGCATTCCCATTTATCAAATTATCCAACTGACGACCTTACGAACTTACAGTGCCCTGAACGAATTTTTGTTACAACAATATGCACTGGCGGTGGCTTGGGAAATGGCCGCACGCTACATCGAACATTTGGCACATCAAATTGAAAAAATGCTCACCAACGCACGCCAGCAAGATCAATCGCAGATGATGGTACAAGCTCTGGATAAATTGTATCAAAAAACTTATCAGATCCGCCTTGAAATGAAGCATCATAGAGATGAAATCTATCAACAGATCAATAAAAATGGGGCTCTACTGAGTCAGCTAGAACAAATCGAGCGCGCCTTATACAGCTATGCGCCGGCCCAGTTGGCTAAGCGTTCTCATAGGTAAGACTGTTGCACCATTGGCTGGTACCGCTCGCTGAGGTTGAGATAACGGTTTTATCGCTTCCAATGCTTTTACGAAGAATGTATCATGTATGAATTTTATGCCTACTGGAATGCCGAAGAAGTCGCCAGTATCTTTCAATCTATTGCCCTCATCGTAGGGGGAGGAGATTATACTGGATTGATGAAGGCCGTGGCTATTGGCGGTTTGTTAGCCTGTTCAGGAGCCGCTTTAGTGCGTCTAAGAGGAGAAGAACCCTTGGTCTATTTAATGGTCTTAGCCTTTTTATACGGTGGCATCTTAGTGCCTAAAGTTAGCGTAACCATCCAAGATATACGCAACAACAAAGTGTACACCGTCGCTAATGTTCCGCTCGGACTGGCCTTTTTTGCTAGCCAAAGTAGCCATTTAGGGAAATGGCTAACCGAAACCTTTGAAACCCATTTTACGCCTATTGATGACACCAAATTTTCGCGCACGGGTATGGTATTTGGCGCCAGACTCATAGAAGAATTACAGCTATTACAAGTAATGACTCCAAGTTTGCGGCAAAACTTACAACAATTTATGAAAAATTGTGTGTATCCAGAGGTGGTAGAACAACCGGCCTTGATTGATAACCTCAAATTGAGCAGCGATTTATGGGCAGACTTCGGAGCCAATACCTACTTTAGTCTTAACCCGGGTCGATTTACGCCTTATCAAAATGAAACCATCTCTTGTGTGGGTAGCAACAGTGCTTACCAAAGGCTCACTCAAGAGCTTACCAACGAAGCCACTAAGCAAGGGCGTTATCTAAGCGCTAAGCTAGGATTAGCCGGGGCTGATTTGAATACTTTTTTATTGACCCAAATACCCAATATAGAAAATACTTTTTTGAACTTAAGCAGAAGTGCCAAAGAGGCTATCCAACAAGGCATGTTGTTAAACCTAATGCTTGATGCGCCTTATACCTCCCATCCCCCAAACGCTCAATCGCTGGGCATCGCTCTGGGAACTTCTGTAGCCCAAACCACTTCTGCCTTGTCTTATGCTTCTATGGCAAAAATAGCTGAAGGAGCGTTACCCAAACTACGCAATACACTAGAATTATTGGTAATTGCTATTTTCCCTATGGTTTTTATCATCGTTATAGCCGCTGGAAGTAAAGCTGGAATCGTATTAAAAAGTTATATTTTGACACTTATTTGGGTACAACTCTGGGCACCCTTGTACGCCGTCATCAATTTTATGGGCAATAGTTATGATAAAGCCCAGCTATTGGCCACTCTCAGAGGTGCCACAGGCAATAATTTAGACAATTTCACCGAACTGGCCAGCACCTCTCTGTCTAGCCAATCGATTACAGGATTATTAACCTTGGCGGTACCTCTAATTGCCTACGCTCTGGTAAAAGGCAGTGAAGTGGCTTTAAGTGGAATTGGTCAAACCATAACAGCACCGGCCCAAGCCATGGCTCAAAGGGCGGGGGAAGCCATAGGTCAAGGAAATTTGTCTTTAGGTAATGTAACTTGGGGCAATGTCAATTGGTTCAACACCAACGCCCACAATACATCGGCAAATAACTTAAGTTATCAAAACATAGGAGCTCACAAACAAGATTTAGCCAGTTCTTTTAGCAGTCCGCATTTAGCCGTCCATCAAACCCCTAACGGTGTATTTTGGCAAGATACTGGAAAGCCTCATCAGCCCATCACCGGCTTACAAACTCACCCACACTCGGTTGGTGCCAGCCTGACTCAGGAATCCCAACGCACGCATAGGTCAGGTCAAGAGCTTGGATATACGCAAAAAAACGCGCATGGAACGCATCAAAATTTTGAAGAATCGGGGCAAGCGTCCTCACAGTCATCTTCTCAATATACCCAAGCTAGGCAATTTTCTACCACTACCACCAAAAACCAAGCCCAACAAAGTAGCACACAGGAGGGTAATGCCCAGACCCAGCAACAAAGCTCAGGTCGCCAGACGACTCTCAGCCAAGCCTATCAAAACAGCGAGAGCTTTTCAGCGGATAGCCAATTTGGATTGGGGTTTGGTAGCTCTAAAAAGTCACCCCCCTCATCTAGCTCTCCGGCACCTGCTACCAGCAATTTGGCAGACGCCTCAGCGTCTCAAACAGCAACAAGTACCCCCTCCTCCACACCGCTAGTGCCGGCAGACCCACCAGCCCTACCCTCTAGTGGCAGGCAAACCTTTATGGGGCTATCCATAGGCGCAGGAGTAGCCAGCACCAATACCAACGCTAGGATCGACGGCACTCAGCTACAAAGTTCTGCTTCTCAAACAGCAAGCTCAACGAACACTAAGCAAACTGCCAGTGTGCAAAGTCAATCTCAAGAAGATGGGCAACAACAAAGCGTTAGCCGAAATAGCAGTCAAGGACTTAGCTTAGAGCAAAGCCGATCAACTCGTGCCAGTCAAGGGCAGGTGAGTAGCCAACAAAATGAATCGACAGTGGGACAAAGATCAGAAAATAGTCATAGTCAACAACAAACCAAATCCATCAACTCTGGCATTCCTCTGACCCAAGCCTTGCTACAAATGGCCAATGGTAACCCAAGTAAGGCGCTGGAATTAGCTCAGCAACCCAATCAACTGGCAGCAGCACTAGCACAAGTGAGCTCAGAAACCACAACCCCTGCGAACATCAACGACGCTCCTTCTACGGCTCATCCGGCCACCCCAGAGGCTTCCAAGCTACCACAGTCAGGATTAAGCGAAAAAATCCAATCCTCTTATGAAGCTTACCAAAAAAATGCCCAAACTGCCAAACTACCCCAAGCTATACAATCCCTAGGACCGCCAATGCAAGCTCGAAACATGCCAACTCAAACAACGCCTCCACCCACCGGCTCGCCCCATTCTCCCCCAGTATCCCCCCAGCAAGCTCGAAACATGCCAACTCAAACAACGCCTCC
>JASGCH010000147.1 GCA_030054245.1 Gammaproteobacteria bacterium
ATTATAGTCTCTCGAAAATCAGTATGGGTGTCAAAGGTCTTATTGTAAAACTGCGCGCACGCTGGATTTGGATTTAATATTTTTTGCCGACTTAAAACTCAACACTCCATTTCTTACCTTACCACACCCCCGCTGGCAGGAGCGGGCTTTTGTGCTTTTGCCCTTACTCGATGTAGAGTTTGCTGGAATTGATTCAACGATGCTGAATAGCGTGGATAATCAAGAGATTTTCCTTATAGATTAGCACCCTAAGACCTTTGCACAAACTTCGACGAGCTACCCAATTACAAGGCTTTCGAGCGCGCAACTAGCGGAATTTACTAAAATGTTCATTCAACAATCTTGTATCGAACCCAACAATCTGTGGAAAAAAGAAGTATGAACATGGATAATCATTACACCCCTTGGGCACATCAATTCAGACCTACTTCCCTAAAAGATTTTATAGGACAAAGGCATTTATTGGATACTGGAAAACCGCTGGCGACAGCCTTTACTACGAAAAAAGCCCACTCTATGATATTGTGGGGACCTCCTGGGGTAGGTAAAACGACTTTGGCTAGATTATTGGCCGAACAGTTTGATTGCCAATGGTTGCCATTTTCTGCCGTATTTTCTGGTGTAAAGGACATTCGCTTGGCCATTGCCCAAGCACAAACATGGCGTCAAAGCGGCTTATCTACGATGTTGTTTATTGATGAAATCCATCGGTTTAACAAAGCTCAGCAAGACGCTTTATTGCCTTATGTGGAAAATGGCACGATTTATTTTGTCGGAGCGACGACTGAAAATCCTTCTTTTGAAGTCAATTCGGCCTTATTGTCTAGAACCCAAGTGTATGTATTAAAATCTTTGAGTTTTGAGGAATTAGGGGCTATACTGGAAAAAATACAACAGCTAGGTGGAGTGCAGTTTTCTGTCGAAGCTAAAGAATGGCTGGTGCGTTGTGCTGATGGCGATGGTCGTCGGCTTATTAATAGTCTGGAGCAATGCAAAGGAATGGCCAGTGAAGCTACTGGTGGTTTAATCGGTTTAGCCGAAGCTGAGCAAGCAGTAGCAAGTGCCAGTAAAATATTTGATAAAAGGGGAGATCTTTTTTATGATCATATTTCGGCTTTGCATAAATCAGTCAGAGGTTCTGATGTGCAAGCCTCTCTGTACTGGCTGTGCCGTATGCTAGACGCGGGAGTGGATCCAAGGTATTTGGCTCGTAGGATTTTGCGTATGGCTTGGGAAGATATTGGGTTGGCTGATCCAAGAGCTATGCAAATTGCCAACGATGCCGCTCAAACTTATGACCGTCTGGGTAGTCCAGAAGGTGAATTGGCTTTGGCCCAAACGGTCATTTATTTGTCGGTGGCAGCTAAAAGCAATGCTGGCTACAAAGCCTACCAACAAGCTATGGATTTTGTCCGCACTCATCCCTCTTTGGATGTCCCTTTGCATTTGCGCAATGCTCCCACTGCTTTGATGAAAGACTTGGATTATGGAAAAAATTATAGGTATGCCCATGATGAACCCCAGGTTTTGGCGGCTGGTGAAAATTATTTACCGACGGGATTAACCCTAGCGCCGTGGTATCAACCCACAGAACATGGATTAGAAAGTAAAATCAAACAAAAATTGCAGTGGATTTGGGAGCGGAACAAAAAAGGAGTATAAACCCCTAAGAGACTGTTGTTGCATCGGCTGGTGCCGCGGTTGTTAAATGACTGCATTATAGTATGTACCTCAGTTCGTTGTGCTATCCATTGGACTTCCGCTCCCACCATGATCATTTGAGTAAATTCCGCTGGTTGCGTGTCCCCTCCAGCCTTGTACTTCGGTAGCTCGTTAAGGTTGTGCTATAGTCTTGTGATGTAACGGCTGTGGTAAACTCAAAGTTTAGATTGTAAGATGGTTGTTGCATTGGCTGGTGCCGCGGTTACACTACCCAATTACTGCGTTATGTATGTGCCTCAGTTCGTTGCGCTATCCATTGGGCTTTCGCGCCCACCAGGATCATTTGAGTAAATTCCGCTGGTTGCACGCAACTCAAGCCTTGTACTTTGGTAGCTCGTCGAGCGGCACCAGCCGATGGTGCTACAGTCTTGTCTTTGAGATGTTCATCTGGGGTGAACCACATAACGCAGGGCTGTGCAGTCAGTGGCAAAGCTGATGGCGCAACAATCTTTAAAATCTTTCTAAGGGCATTTGATTTTTTACATAGGATATTCAATGAAAAAATTACTTATTTTCTTCTCTATGCTAGCCAGTGTTTTTTTTACCCATGGATTGCTCGCGGCACCGATAAAAGGGGGGAGTGCTAATCTGGCTATGGTGGGGGATCCCCAAAATCTAGACCCTATGGCGGCTACCACTGATTTGGTAGGCACTATTATGCAACATGTCTATGAAACTTTATATACTTTTGACGCCAATTGGCGCATTACTCCTATGTTGGCTAAGGCTTTACCTAGAGTCTCTAATGGGGGTTTGTTGTACAGCTTTGTCATTCGTGATGGGGTGGTTTTGCACAATGGACGGGAATTAACCGCTGAAGATGTCGTGGCTTCACTCCAACGGTGGATGGAAATGGCTCCCCGTGGTAAGGCTTTGGCCAGTCAAACTGATAGACTAGAAGTCAAAGGAAAATACAGTTTTGATTGGCGTGTCAAAGTGGTTAACGCTTCATTATTGGCACACTTGGCATTGCCTTCAGGCATGGCGGCTATTATGGCTAAAGAAAGTTTAGCCAATCCTCTCACGGAGTATGTCGGTACCGGTCCTTATAAGTTTAAAGAGCGAAGACCAGATCAATTTGTGTGGTTGGTACGACACGATTCATACAGTGCGCGCACAGAGTCGCCCTCGGGTTATGCTGGTAAAAGAGAGGCACTGTTAGACGACTTGCGTTTTATTCCAGTACCCAACTCCAATACACGCTTAGAAGGAATTTTATCGGGACAGTTTCATTTCTCGGATCAGTTAAATGTAAATGGTATTAGTCGCTTAGAAAGAGGATTTGATAAAATTACGCCCTTGATTTCGCCCAACTACGGGTTCCCCTACTTGGTGTTTAACACCAAAGAAGGGGTTATGGCTAGCATGGCTTTAAGGCAAGCCGTGCAAACTGCATTGGGTACAGGTGAGATGTTAGAAGCTGGTTTTGGCGATAAGCGATTTTATTCTGTAGAAGGAGCTCATTTTCCCAAAAATTCACCTTATTATTCGACCATTGGGACCGAGTTATATAACCAAAAAAAGCCAAAATTGGCTAAAGCTGCGGCATTGGCCGCTGGGTACAAAGAGGAACCCATTCGAATTTTGACGAGCAGACAATATGAGTTTCATCATACGATGGTGCTGGTGATGGCCGAGCAGCTGAAAGAGGCTGGATTTAAGACGGATGTGCAAGTGGTAGACTGGGCAACGCTGATACAACGCCGTGGAGATGCTAAGTTATGGGATATTTATATGACTCACTCGGGGCTATTACCCGAACCTATGTTGTCTCCTCCTCAATTGAGCGAAGGGGCTCCAGGTTGGTGGAGTTCACCTGAAAAAAGCAAGGTATTGGCCAGTTTTAATGCTGCCACAGATCCGGTTATTCGTGCTACACTTTGGGAGCCGGTGCAACAACTGGTTTATAACCAAGTACCGTATATTCATGTGGGTAAATTTAGTGGATTATCAGCGCGATCTAACCAGTTGCAGGGGTATCAGCCGGCGATCTGGCCATTTTTTTGGAACAGTGGATTGGCGCGATAGTGGGTACGACTTGAGGTATTTAAGGCAAGCAACAGGCTTATTACTGAATTTTATGAGTTTAACCAGCAGAATATACTAGATATTCATCCGATTATGAAACGCATAACGCAGTGGTTTTTGCAAGCTAGACCGCAAGGCGATAGGGCGTCACGGTCTGTATTTGGTTTTAAGGCATTTTTTTGTTATAATACAAAGAATGTTTGGTTGTAAATGATGGCGCTACGAATGATTGTCCTAACTCAAAGACCAACAAGCGGTTGTACCGTAGATATTACAGTACAACCTGCTTCATTTCCGAAGATGATCATTCGCTGGTGAGTACCGCATAACGCAGTCATTTGACAGTGTAACCGGTGGTGCCACAGCCTTGTCTTACTAAGATCATAACGAGCCCCTATTATTCCCCGATAGCTCAGTCGGTAGAGCGACGGACTGTTAATCCGCAGGTCCCTGGTTCGAGCCCAGGTCGGGGAGCCA
>JASGCH010000148.1 GCA_030054245.1 Gammaproteobacteria bacterium
AAGTATTTTTCGCATAGGGTTATTAGGGTGTGTAGTCCAGTTGGCATAATGAGCAGTGACTTGCATACCCGTGCGCAAGTCAGTCTCACCGGCGTCTAGTTTACGCATGGTGATACAATCTTCTATAGGACAAACTGAGACACATAAATTGCAACCCACGCATTCAGCCTCATTGATTTCAAAATACCGTTTACCCTCTTTAGAAGAAAAAATGGCTTGGTGAGAAGTATCTTCACAAACTATATGGCATCGACCACACTGAATACACAGATCTTGGTTGATTACGGCTTTTTCGATGGCGTTTAAGTTGAGGTGTTCCCAGTTGGTCACTGAAGCCGTAGCTTTACCCACTATGGCATCGATGCTTTTATAACCCTTTTGATCTAAAAACTCACTCAAGCCACTACACAAATCTTGAATAATTTTAAATCCATAGACCATGGCCGCAGTACACACTTGCACGGTCCCACAACCCAAAGCTAAAAATTCGGCGGCGTCGCGCCAAGTGGTAATACCCCCTATGCCGCTAATGGGCAAACCCTGTGTTTGTGGGTCACGAGCAATTTCAGCTACCATATTCAGTGCAATGGGCTTTACAGCATAACCACAGTAGCCACCATGCGAACCTTTTTTTCCGTCGATGTTTGGTATCATGGTCATGGTGTCTAAATCTACACCCATCACCGAATTGATGGTGTTGATTAAAGACACTGCATCTGCTCCTCCGCGTTGAGCGGCTCTAGCTGGCTGGCGTATATCGGTAATATTCGGAGTAAGTTTGACGATAATGGGTAAGCGACTGTATTGTTTACACCATTCAACCACCATTTGAATATATTCTGGGACCTGACCCACCGCCGACCCCATACCGCGTTCACTCATGCCGTGTGGACAACCAAAATTTAATTCAATGCCATCACAGCCCGTATCTTCCAATTGAGGCAAAATCGACTTCCAAGCGTTTTCGGTACAAGGCACCATCACCGAGCCTATCAGGGCTCGATCTGGGAAATCTCGCTTTATTCTGGCCATTTCGTGTAAATTGTCTTCCAAAGGTCGGTCCGAAATCAATTCGATATTGTTAAAGCCTATGACTTGCCTATCTACACCAAACAATGCCGAATAACGAGGACCATTGACATTGACAATGGGTGGATTTTCACCTACGGTTTTCCAAACCACACCACCCCATCCAGCTTCAAACGCGCGCCGAACATTGTATTCTTTGTCGGTAGGTGGAGCCGATGCCAACCAAAACGGGTTAGGACTTTTAATGCCTAGAAAGTTTGTTGTTAAATCTGCCATATTAAAGCTTTTGACCAAGAAATTTATCTATATTTTCAGCCGCCAATTTGCCATCTTGTACTGCACTTACGGTTAAATCCAATTTTCCAGCACAACAATCCCCCCCCGCCCAAATTTTAGGATGTGAGGTGCGTCCATTGACATCTACCTTAATGCGTCCAGAGTCTAAGGCAATAGACTCTCCAAGGGCTGAAGTCAGCATATTTTGACCGATGGCTAACAAAATCATGTCTGCTGGAATAAATTGACTGTTAGTGCTTAGCTGGGTGCTTGGGTTTTGAGTATCGATTACCCTTAATCCGGTTAATAGATTATTTTCACATACAAACTCGCTAGGAGCCGCCCAAAATTTAAAATGTACATCGTTTTTTTGTGCCCAAGATTTTTCATACGGTGACGCCGGCATTTGCTCTTTTCCTTTGCGATAAACGATCGTTACTTTGTCAGCTCCCAGAAGTTTGCTTTGTACCGCGGCATCTATAGCGGTCATACCGCCACCAATTACCACCACTTGAGTGCCTATTTTTACAGTTTTAGGATGTACGGCTTGTCGCAACTGACTGATAAAATCGATGGCATTTAACACCCCGGGAGGTGGTAATAATGTCAGAGAATTGACTCCCCCTAAACCTAAGCCAAGGAATACGGCGTCGTAGTCAGCGAGCAATTGTTGTAGGGATACATCTTTGCCAATGGAAGTATGCAGAAAGACTTTGATATTTTTTGAAGATACCAGCCAGTCAATTTCTTTTTGAGCAAATTGCTCGGTCGTTTTGTAAGTAGCCAATCCGTATTCGTTTAACCCGCCCAATTTGGGATGACTTTCAAATAAATCGATCTGATGTCCTTTGAGGGCTAATTTATGAGCACAACTGAGCCCAGCAGGACCAGAACCTACGATAGCTACTTTAAATCCGGTACTTTCTTGCGGTTGAAACACCGTGTCAGTGTAGGCCTTACCTGAATTTAGGAATGCGTCAGTAGCAAAACGCTGAAGTGCACCAATTTCGACAGGTTTATCTTCGTTGGTATTTCTAACACAAGCACCTTCACATAGAATGTCAGTGGGACAGACACGCGCACACATGCCTCCTAGTGGATTGGCGTCTAAAATAGCCTTAGCCGCACCGGTAACATTTTTTTGGAAAATTCGGTGTATAAATCCGGGAATATCGATACCCGTTGGGCAAGCAGTTATACAAGGTGCATCATAACAATAATAACACCGACTGGCCTCAATATAAGCTTGTACTGGGGTGAGCGGAGGTACGGAGTCTTTAAAATTAAAAGCATACTCTTGTTCACTTAGTCGAAAAGCTGCTATGCGGTCTTTTAAGGAGTCCTGAGATTGCATAAAAATCTATGTCTAGTTAATGAATAAACGAAAGTTTCTTGGTGTCTTCTTACGCGGACGCATACAACTGCTCAAGAAAAATTTTCTTGAGGATAACTCGGTACAAGACTGACTGCTGGTGCTTATTCAACCCAAACTATTGCACCCTAGTTTCAAAGCAACCTACCAAATAATAGCCAGAATGTATCGGGAACTCTCATTCAGAGTGCCCGTGCATTATAGCATTATTAGGCATAAAATTCTAATTATTTTTTATTTGCCAGTTAAACCAGATCAATTATTGATTTATCCATTTGCTTTATGAAAACCTCTAGTCTCTAGGTGGTTAAAATCTCTCAATAGGCTAGCTATCTGAAGAAAATCGCATTCACCTGCGCGACAACATTCCAGGTAAAAGACCGTTGCACCATCGTCGAGCGGCACCAGCCGTCGGTGCAATAGTCTTATATTGAGTATATGCGAGACTGGGAGCGGAAGCCTAATGGATAGCGCAACGAATTGAGGCACATACATAACGCAGTCGCGGCACCCGCCGATGATGCCGCAGTCTTGGTAATGAGTGCCGTGAGCCGTTGTCAACGGATAATAAACAACACCTAGCTTATAGATTTAGGGTTATTAAATATGCAAAATATGTTCTCTGAAGTTGCCATTGTCGGTACAGGTCCGGTTGGACTGTATTTGTTATTTCAACTAGGGTTACTAGGGATAAAAGCAGATGTATTTGAGGTACTAGCTGAACCGGGCGGGCAAGTTTTAAAATTGTATCCTGATAAATTTATTTATGATATACCTGCTTTGCCGGTTTGTAGCGGCCATCAGCTTATCGATCAATTGTGTCGCCAGCAAGCTGTTTTTCAACACAATTTTTATTGGCAAACCATGGTTTCAGACCTTAGTTTAGTCGATTCAAACTGGTGTTTTCAGACATCCCATGGTAAGGTAGTGCAAGCCAAGCTATTGGTCTTAGCAACTGGAGTGGGTGCCTTTTTACCCAAATCATTGCCTCAATTGAAGCTCTTAAACTTACAGCCGCCCTATTTATTTCATCAACGCACACCTTTAGAACACTTAGCTGGGAAAAGACTGTTTTTTTTCGGAGATTCAGACGATATGGTGTTAGAAATCGAGCGCATACTGCATTTACCTAAAGCCAAACAACCTAGGCAGATTACGGTGATACATAGAAAAAACCAGATGGATTTAACCGAAGGTAGCTTACAATTATGGCAAACTTGGTTAAGTTTGCAGAAAATCCAATTTATCGCTGGGCAAGTGCACACTATCAAGCACACCGCAGGTCAGTTAGAAGGTCTCAATATTATGGATTTAACAGGTAAATTAAGCTATCATCCGGTAGATCTAATGGCTATTTATTTTGGCTTTGTGCCTAATATGCGTTGGCTTGAGCGCACCCCCATCGAGTTAAAGGACAAACAAATTAAGGTTGACGCTCAGTTTCAATGCTTAACAAAGCCTGCCATTCCTTTGGGTAAACTCTGGGCGGTTGGAGATGCCATCACTTATTTAAGCAAACACAAACTTATAATAAGTGGGTTTGCCGA
>JASGCH010000149.1 GCA_030054245.1 Gammaproteobacteria bacterium
CGTTTAGTGCATGGTGGACAATTACACATTACCGTAGATGCCCGGCAAAATATCATCTTGGATATTGTCCCTAAGGATGCTGTAGATACCGAATCAGTACCTGCTGAAGAAAACAAGGTCACTGAAGAAATTTGAGAGACTATCACACAATCTCGGGCGAATAGTCATCACTAATCATT
This sequence comes from Gammaproteobacteria bacterium, assembly GCA_030054245.1. Classification (GTDB taxonomy): domain Bacteria; phylum Pseudomonadota; class Gammaproteobacteria; order Burkholderiales; family Burkholderiaceae_C; genus JASGCH01. The sequence goes on from JASGCH010000149.1 coordinate 180, forward strand.
AACTACCTAACCCTCCCATGAATTTAAAGCCATTGCGTTCTAACCACATTACCGTTGGTAAATCGAGAGCTCCAAACCGTTCCATGTATTATGGTATGGGATACCAAAAATCCGACTTTGGTAAGCCTATGGTTGGGGTGGCCAATGGTTATAGTACGATCACGCCTTGTAATAGCGGTCTGCAAGTTTTAGCAGATGAAGCCATCGCCAGTATTCGTGAAAATGGCGGTAACGCGCAGGTTTTTGGCACCCCCACGATCTCTGATGGGATGGCTATGGGTACAGAGGGCATGAAATACAGCTTGCTGAGTCGGGAAGTTATAGCCGACTGTATTGAAACTTGCGTACAAGGACAATGGTTGGATGGAGTACTGGTGATAGGTGGCTGTGATAAAAATATGCCGGGAGGGATGATGGGTATTTTGCGAGCCAATGTACCGGCGATCTATGTTTATGGGGGCACCATTTTACCCGGACATTATAAAAACCAAGACTTAAACATTGTAAGTGTATTCGAAGCCGTCGGACAAAATGCTGCGGGCAAAATGTCTGATGAAGATTTACAAGCTATTGAAGAAAATGCCATCCCCGGATCAGGGTCATGCGGTGGTATGTACACTGCCAATACCATGTCTAGTGCCATCGAGGCTTTGGGGATGTCTATTCCTGGATCTTCCACCATGGCCAATCCACACGAAGAAAAAAGACATTCAACCCGAGAATCTGCTAAAATTTTACTGCAAGCCATTGAAAAAAATATAAAACCACGCGACATAGTTACGCGTCAAAGTATAGAAAATGCCGTCAGTGTGGTAATGGCAATAGGCGGCTCTACCAATGCGGTACTACATTTTTTGGCGATCGCTCATGCGGCTGAAGTGGCTTGGAGCATCGATGATTTTGAAATGATCCGCAAAAAAGTACCGGTCATTTGTGATTTAAAACCAAGCGGCAAATACCTCGCAGTCGATTTGCATAAAGCCGGTGGCATACCACAGGTCATGAAACTTCTATTGCACGCTGGGCTTTTACATGGAGACTGTTTAACCATCAGTGGCAAAACGGTTGAAGAAACTTTGCAAAATGTCTCCCCCATCCTGCCGCTCAACCAATCGGTGATCTACCCTATTGAACGAGCTTTGTATCAACAAGGTCATTTGGCTATATTAAAAGGCAATCTGGCAGAAGAAGGTGCGGTGGCTAAAATTACTGGGTTAAAAAACCTCATCATCACCGGTCCAGCACGCGTGTTTGACGACGAGCAAAGTGCCTTAGTAGCTATTTTGGCTGGCAAAATAGTTGCTGGAGATATCATGGTGTTGCGTTATTTGGGACCTAAAGGGGGACCCGGAATGCCCGAAATGTTAGCACCTACCAGCGCCTTAATAGGTGCCGGATTGGGCGAAAGCGTTGGGCTTATCACAGATGGTAGGTTTTCTGGTGGCACTTGGGGCATGGTGGTTGGTCATGTAGCACCCGAAGCCGCAGCTGGAGGCAATATTGCCCTGATTGAAGAAGGTGATTCCATTACCATCGACGCCCACCAACTCCTCCTCCAACTCAATGTGGATGAGCCAACATTAAACCACAGAAGAGCGCAATGGACTCCCCCAAAACCCAAATATATGCGAGGCGTTCAGGCAAAATTTGCGTTTAACGCCACGAGTGCTAGCAGAGGTGCTGTGTTAGATGATTATTAGTACGGGACCGTTACACAAGCGGCTGATGCCGCTCGGTAAGCTATCATAACGCTCGCTGTTCTCGCATATTAAGACTGTTGCACCATCGGCTGGTGCCGCTTGGTGCAACAGTCTTATATTGAGTATATGCCAAACCAGCGAGCGGAAGCGCAATGGATAGCGCAACGAACTTCGGCACATACATAACGCAGTCATTTGACAACCGCGGCACCAGCCGATGGTGCAACAGTCTTACTCTCCCACACACAAGCAAAAAATCCATTGGTGCCATGCAGATGTGGATAGATCTGTAGATAATCTCCCTGTGAAAAAGCCAGTGCTTGATTGGAGCTCAGGTTTAATTCTTGGGCTAATATATAAGACATGGGGATTAACCTTAGTTCAGGATGATGGTGGCTAATCTGTTCGGCCACCCATTCATTTTCTTCTTTTAACAAACTACAAGTCGCATATACCAACCTAGCTCCAGATGGCTTAAGCATCTTGATGGCTTGTTGCAAAATAGATACCTGTAATTGAGCGAAGCCACTGACCATTTCCTCCTTTAAATGCCATTTTAACTCAGGATTTCGGCTTAAAGTTCCTGTACCAGAACAGGGTGCGTCCACCAATACCCGATCCGCTTTGGCTTGTAAAAAATCTAGTCTAGGGTCACATTCATTCGCCACCGCCATGGTATAACAATTCGATACGCCTTGAGATTTTGCTCTCTCCTTCAACTTTCCCAAACGAAAGGCAGAAATATCACAAGCATAAATTGTTCCTGTGTTATGCATATTCTGAGCTAAAGTCAGGGACTTTCCTCCAGCACCGGCGCATAGATCGACGACTATATGATGACGAGAAACCCGCAACAACTCACAAATCAATTGAGAACCAGCGTCTTGGATATGCAAATAACCCCGTTCTTCCAACTCTGTTAACTGAGTAAACTGCTTAAACCTTAGACCATTTTTAGCGTAAGGAGCATCTTCCACTAAAAGACCCAGCAGGGCTATTTCTTGGCACAAAGACCTCTTGTTGGTTTTAAGCGAATTAATTCTTATGTCCACGGGAGATCTTTCTAGCAAACTATGGCAAAGTTGATCTATTTGTTCTTCCCCTGGAAAGCTCGCTCGCCATTTAGCCAGCAACCAAGGAGGGAATTGTTTTCTAGCAAATTGCCCATCTAAAGACCGCACGCGAAAACTATGTTCTAGCCATTGTCCTTCAGCCTCAGTCATAATTTTTTCTAAAAACCTAAGCCAATCACCAGTTTGCTGATACGCCATATTGGCTAAACTCAGGATCAACAAACCACGACTTGGCTTTGGATGACTTTGAACACAAACATCAAACCAGCTACGGTAACGCATAATCTGATAAATGCACTCGGAAATTATATATCTCTCACTACGACCTAAGGCATAGATTTTTCTATATTGCTTAAATAGGTTGGGTAACTGTTCGCCCAACGGTTGTGTGCTTAAACTTTCCCACACCCAAATACCAGCCTGCAAAAGTTTTTCAGAAACGCATGTGAAAGATAAAGGCATAGCTTCAGAGTTGTCCTAATTACCAGACGAATCGAAGTTTCTGGCGTAGTATAAGAAAGAACTATTGCACCTTCGGTTTCATCGCCGTTGGTCGCATAACGAGACCTTTGCGAGACCTTTGCAACATGATCTGTCATCATGATAAGGCTTCTGTGCATCGCCCAACCAGCTTCATTTCCGAAGCTGGTTGCGTGTCCCCTCCAGCCTTGGACTTTGGTAGCTCGTCGAGCGGCACCAGCCAATGGTGCAATAGTCTTTAGTCTTTTAGTTGGTAAATGCGCACCAGAGTGACTTGATGGACGGCCATCACTGCCATTTCATCAGTTCGACCGAGCTGATGAGACAGTCTGCATAAAATAATGGAGGCGCGGGCCGGAATCGAACCGACATCCACGGATTTGCAATCCGGTGCATGGCCATTGTGCTACCGCGCCAAATATGAAGAGCCTGCTTAAATAAAACTGTTGCACCATCGGTTGGTGTCACGGTTACACTATCAAATTACTGCGTTATACGGTACTCACCAGCGAATGGTCATCTTCGGAAATAAAGCTGGTTGCGTGGTGCGCGCAAGCCTTGTAATTATGACAGCTCACCGAGTAGCACCAACCGATGGTGCAATAGTCTTTCAATACCACAAGTGGATTTTTCTTTGAAACAAGACCTTGAGAGCAAGGTGTATAAACTCACACCAACCATGCTAGAGTCTTTTTGATTTGGAGCGGGAAACGAGTCTCGAACTCGCGACCTCAACCTTGGCAAGG
>JASGCH010000150.1 GCA_030054245.1 Gammaproteobacteria bacterium
ATCGGCTGGTGCCGCGACTGCACTACCCAATTACTGCGTTATGTATGTGCCTCAGTTCGTTGCGCTATCCATTGTGCTTTCGCTCCCAGTCTCGCATATACTCAATATGCGAGACTGGGAGCGCCGACCAGTTCATCATCCGAATAATTTCACTGGTAGCTTCGTCCGCCTTATAATGAGGATGGCTTATTCGAGCTTGTGCAACGGTTTACAATAGGCACTAGAATTATAACTTAAAAAAGACTGAGTTGCACTAAGCCTTGTAATGAGGGTGGCTGGTTCGAGTTTGTGCAAGGTCTCTCCCTGTCTTTTACATTTCAAGATTAATATATGACGATGAATAGGTTACCAGGAGAATACGCTGAATTATTATTGCAGTCTTTGCCCTATATTCGTAAATTTCAAAATAAAACCATGGTTATTAAATATGGTGGAAATGCCATGTTGGATGAAAATTTACAAGCCAGTTTTGCTGAAGATGTGGTTATGTTAAAATTAGTGGGGCTTAATCCGATTGTGGTTCACGGAGGAGGACCGCAAATCGATGAGGCACTGCGAAGACTTGGGAAAAAAGGTATTTTTATTCAAGGTATGCGCTACACAGACAGCGAAACTATGGAGGTAGTTGAGTGGGTTTTGGGGGGGCGTGTGCAACAACATATCGTTGGACTTATTGATAAATTTGGAGGGAAGGCGGTAGGGTTAACGGGTCGAGATGGAGAATTATTTACAGCTAGAAAGCTGTTCATGGAAGTGGATCAGCAAGCGATTGATCTGGGTTATGTCGGAGTTATTGATGTGGTAAATACGAAAGTGGTACAGACTTTGGTACAGGCTGGATTTATTCCGGTGATTAGTCCCATAGGTTATGGTGAAAATAACCAAAGTTATAATATTAATGCCGATTTGGTCGCTGGGCGTATTGCTATGGAGTTACGGGCTGAGAAATTGATAACTCTAACCAATACTGCGGGCGTTCTGGATGATTCAGGTCACCTAATGAGCCATCTTACTCCTCAACGGATTGAAGATTTAGTAAAATCAGGAGTGATATCTGATGGTATGTTGCCTAAATTAAGCGGTGCAATTGAAGCCGCTACCCAGGGTGTGGCTTCGGTACACATCATAGATGGTCGCGTTCCTCACAGTTTATTGCTTGAAATCATGACCGATAGGCCTATGGGGACGATGATCACAAGGGATTAGCTTGTAAAGACTATTGCACCATCGGCTGGTGCCGAGGTTACACCTTGGCCTGCTAGTCTCGCATATACTCAATATGCGAGACTAGGAGCGCCCACCATGATCATTTGAGTAAATTCCGCTGGGGGCGTACGCGGAAGCCTTGTACTTTGCTAGTGCAGTCGCGGCACCAGCCAATGGTGTAATAGTCTTATTCATGGAGTGGACTTCGCTCTTTGCTCAGCTGTGAGCACTATCCATTGCACCCACCAGCTCATTTATCAGTCGTTCATCCAAGGGCGATCCGCACATTCAGTAATTGGGTAGGTTGCTCTGAAACAAGGGTAGTGGTTTGTTCTTTAGTTACTTAAAACTGGGTTTAATGAGGGTCACTTGCTTGACAAACATTTTCTGGAGATAAAAATGTTAAATTCTAATGTCGATAGCACTGCTAGTTTTGAAGTAGATCCGCAGTGTTGCTTTACACCGATTTGTCCTGCTGAATTACCGATTGTCGATGGTGATAATATCGTTTGGGCTTTGCACCAGCAAGCCAAGTTTGCTAGGCTACGGTTGGTTTCTCGAGATGCCCACAGCCTTCAGGCTAAATGGATAGCTGATGATCAACACCCTCAGTTTACGCCAATTTTGGGAGAGCCCAATTTAGATGTGTATTGGAATGCTCATGCCATAGTAGGTAGTCGAGGATTTGATTTGATTCCCGGACTAGACCCAGACCATTACCAGTTCCAAGTATATAAAGGAATCGAGGTAGATAAACACCCTTACGGTGCTTGTTATCATGACTTTGCCGAAAAACAAAGTACTGGTGCTTTAGAGTTTTTGGTAGCGAACCACATTAAGCGCGTGATTGTTGGGGGCTTAGCTACCGACTATTGTGTCAAAATCACTGCTCTACAATTGTGTCGTGCTGGTTTTGAGGTCGTCGTGCATTTGGCGGCTTGCCGAGGTATAGCAAGGAATACGACAAATCAAGCTTTGTTGGAATTACAAGAAGCTGGGGTAAAAGTGGTCGAAAACATCCTTTAGAGACCTTTGCACCAACTCTGGCAATCGGTTGTACCTTAGACCGTACAGCGCAATTCCATCCTTGTACTTTGGTAGCTCGTCGAGCGGTACTAGCCGTCGGTGCAATAGTCTTATAGTACAATCAAACCATTCATCTTTTCAAGGACTCTTATGTTAAAACTCTGTGGATTTTCAGTTAGCAATTATTATAACAAAGTAAAAATAGCTTTGTTAGAAAAAAATATTCCCTTTGAAGAGCAATTTGTAAGTACCAAAGACGCCGATACAAATTCATCACCTATTGGTAAGATACCTTACTTATTGACCGATCAAGGGCCCATGTCTGAATCGAATGTGATTATGGAATACCTAGAGGAGCTAAGTCAGCAACCCACTCTTTTGCCAGGAGATCATTATCAACGCGCTAAAGTTCGTGAATTAACTATTTTTATTGAACTTTATTTGGAATTAGAAGCTAGGAAGATTTATCCAGAAGCGTTTTTTGGCGCTAAGGTTAGCGACCAAACCAAGCTTAGCGTTAAAACCAACCTAGAGAAGAATTTACAAGGACTTACTAGGCTCACTCGATTTTCGCCCTACCTTGCTGGAGATTCCTTTACCTTTGCCGATTGTAGTGCCGCAGTACATTTTCCGATATTGTCTAGTGCCAGCAAAATTATTTTTGGCGAAGACTTGTTGGAGAAATATATTCCTATGGAATCTTATTTACAGGTATTAAAGATGCATACCTCAGTCAATAAAGTCAATCAAGATCGTAAAGAGGCTTTGAAGCAGATGGCCACGGTGGTGGGGCGGTAATACCATTTAGAAGAGATCTTTGCACCCTTGGCTTTGCCGATGGTGCCACAGTCTTAAGATGGATCATTCGGGGTGAACCGCATCACTTCGTCGTTTGGCAGTGCAGTTGGCAACGAAACCGAAGGCGCAAAGGCCTTTCATTCTTTAGCGATTCCCCATTCATTGAGGATTATATCCAATGGCCAGTCCCATGGATCGAGTGGGAAATCTGGGATTTGTGTAGCTCCTAGCGCGATCCCCACGCTCAAAGGCCTAGGATCCATCATCCGCAAGGTCGTATCGTAAAAACCGCCTCCGTAGCCTAATCGATGCCCCGCGTTGTCATAACCCAAGCAGGGGATCAGAATGATTTGCGGGCGTAGTATTGCGGTGCTTATGGGCTCAAGGATCTGATAGCGATTGGGTGCCAGCCTACATTGAGGGGTAAGTTCTTTAAAAATAAGTATTTTACTGTCGTACTGAACCACAGGCAAAGCTAATTTAGCTTGGGGACAGTGTGCTTTAAGAGCAGGGAGTGGATCAAACTCTGAATCTAGAGCGGCGTAACCCGCGATGACCCAGTGGGCGGATGGATAAGTTTGCAAAAACCGAACCAAAGAGCGATTTAGTCGCTCAGTGATTTGGGGTTGGGTCATGAGGTTAGCACATACCTTGCGTAATTTGGGGCGCAATTCTTTTTTACTGAACATATTGCATCATTGATATCAACTTGAAGGATCTCAAATTATTTTCCCATTGCACTGTTATGGTAGAGCAACCGAGCTTGGTACAATGGTCATAACTTAACATCTCCTTACGCAGACAAAATGTCTGCCAATTGCAAAGCCCTTTGAAAACTTAACGGACTAGCTTTCCCCAGTCCAGCCTTATCAAAAGCCGTGCCGTGGTCTGGGCTTGTGCGTACAAAGGGCAAGCCTAGAGTAATATTGACCCCTTCGTCCAAATTGTTGTATTTAATAGGGATTAAACCCTGATCATGGTACAATGCGATGATTCTGGTGTGGCGTTGGCAGTTTTTGTAGTCATGAAAAATGGTATCGGCCGCAAATGGACCTTTAATCGGGATGCCTAGATTTTGGGCTTGCACAATAGACGGTTGGATGATGTTGGTTTCTTCT
>JASGCH010000151.1 GCA_030054245.1 Gammaproteobacteria bacterium
GAGGAGCGAGGCAACGCCGTAAATCGCCATTTTCAGCCGGTTGTCAGCCGGTTGTCAGCCGGTTGTTTACTTGGTAAACCACCCCAACCACCGCCCTACCCCCCCAACCAACCCTTCAGCCATCGGTTTAGAGTGGGGTAAATCTTTGGATTCCGCCAAAGACACCGTCCTCATACTGTCTAACACTGCTTCTGCGTCCACCAAACCTTTTTTGGGTTTTTCTTGGTAATCTTTGATCTCTATCTTCACTTTCAATAGCTTTTCTAAACTTCCCAGCCGTTTTTCATCCACTGGCACGGTCATACTTAAAGCCAGACCGGCGGCACCAGCACGACCTGTGCGTCCGATGCGATGAATATAGTCTTCCGAATTAAATGGGAGATCGTAATTGATGACCGCGGGTATTTCTTTAATGTCCAATCCACGCGCCGCGACATCGGTACAAATCAAATAGTCAACCTTACCCGATTTAAAACTTGCCAAAGATACCATCCGCTGATTTTGAGACTTATCGCCATGTAAATCTTCTACTTTCCACCCTTGTTTGCGCAATTGCTTAGCTATCCGCTGACAATTATATTTGCTATTCACAAAAACAAACGCCTGCCCCACTTCAGGCAGTAACTGTGTCAACAACTTAAATTTATCTTCCACTTTAGTCCGATAAAAAATTTGTTGAATATTATGCCTTTCCTTATCAACCAAATCAATGCGTATGGGTTGATTCAAGTACTGCTTGGTTAAAGTTTGCAAAGAATTGGGGAAAGTCGCTGAAAACAACAAGGTATTACGCACTCTCGGGAGAAAAGTCAAGATACGCGTTAAATCGGGTAAAAACCCAATATCCAGCATTCTATCTGCCTCATCCAACACCAAAACCTCCAATTGCTGTAAGTTAACCATTTTGTTGGTTAAAAAATCCAACAGTCGCCCTGGTGTGGCCACTAAAATCTCCGCTCCTTTTTTGAGCTTGACACTCTGTGCCTGCATATCCATACCGCCAAACACCACGCACGATTTTAATTGAGTATATTTAGAGAAAATTTGGGTTTGCTCGTACACCTGCAAGGCAAGCTCTCGAGTTGGTAACAATATGAGCGCACGCACCGGGTGTTTGGCCGGAGAAGCTGAATCGTTTTGCCCCTTCAACAGCTTTTCTAAAATGGGTAGCATAAAGGCGGCGGTTTTACCAGTTCCCGTACGGGCCATACCTAATAGGTCTCTACCTTGCAAGATAGATGGTATGGCCTTTTCCTGGATTGGAGTGGTTTGCACATAACCCGCTTGTGCAATAGCTTGTAAAATGGGGGGGGATAAATTTAATTCTGAAAAAAGCATATTATAATAAAAATCCGTTACTTGAGTATGTTAAGTAAGCGGAACGAAACAGTAGTTTATAGTATCCATTGGCTATAATACTCATTTTACGCACCGGCCTTTGGTAAAAAAAACGCGTACTACAAACTACCCTCATTATAAGGCTTGCAGAGCTTGTGTAGTGCATTCTGTTAAAATAGACAAGACTGTTTAACCTAACTCCCTCACCAACCCTATGCCATCCTTACAAACCCTATCCAATAGTTTAAGATTTTTGTCCATAGACGCCGTACAAAAAGCAAAATCGGGGCACCCTGGTGCACCTATGGGTATGGCTGAAATGGCGGTTGCACTATGGCACCTACACCTTAAGCATAATCCACAAAACCCGCATTGGGCTAATCGTGATAGGTTTATCTTGTCCAATGGTCACGCCAGTATGTTGCTGTATTCGCTCCTACACTTAACGGGCTACTCAATCTCGATGGAAGATTTAAAGTCTTTTCGCCAATGGGGAAGTATAACCCCAGGTCACCCAGAAGTAGGGTTAACTCCCGGTGTAGAAACCACGACCGGTCCCTTGGGGCAAGGGTTGGCAAACGCCGTTGGCATGGCCTTGGCTGAAAAGATCTTAGCCAAAGAATTTAATCGCCCCCATTTCCCGATTATAGACCATTATACCTATTTATTTGTGGGTGATGGCTGTTTGATGGAAGGTATTAGTCACGAAGTTTGTTCTTTGGCTGGAAGCTGGAAACTCAATAAATTGATCGTTTTATACGATGCAAACCAAATTTCTATTGACGGACGAGTGGACCTTTGGTTTACCGATGACACCAAACAACGGTTTTTAGCTTATCGTTGGCAAGTATTAGAAGTAGCCAATGGACATGATATTGAAGCGCTGTCTGAAGCTATCCAAGTAGCCAAAATGTCGCCAATCCGTCCTACCTTGATTATCTGCCATACCCTCATTGGCAAGGGTAGCCCCAATCGACAAAACACCGCCAAAGCTCATGGCGAGCCCCTTGGTGACGCTGAAGTGGCTTTGACTCGTCGGGAATTAAATTGGCCTCATCAGGCTTTTGAAATTCCACCGGACATTTACCAGCTGTGGGATAAAAAAACCCTAGGTCAAGAGCAGGAGCAACAATGGGATCAGCTGTTTACCGGCTATCAGCAAGTTTATCCACAACTCGCCGAACAATTCTTACGCCGTAAAAGGAGTCAGCTACCTTCACACTGGCAAACCCTGGTGGAAGCATTGGTAGAAGAATTTGAAGCCACCAAACCCACGCAAGCCAGCCGAAAATCGAGCGCACTGGTCCTAGAAAAACTCATCCCCCATTTACCCGAATTATTGGGTGGGGGAGCCGACCTTACCCCCTCTACTTTGACACAAGCCAGTACCGCCGCCAGTTTAGCCACCACTCCAGAAGGAGACTTTACTCAATTACCCCGCTATATTCATTATGGAGTGCGCGAATTTGGTATGGTGGCAATCATGAATGGTCTAGCTCTCTACAAAGGCTTTATTCCATTTGGAGGAACTTTTTTAACCTTTAGCGATTACGCGCGCAATGCCATTCGTATGGCCGCACTCATGCACTTGCCGGCGATCTATGTGTTTACCCACGACTCCATCGGTTTAGGGGAAGATGGTCCTACCCATCAACCCATAGAACATATTGCTTCACTACGGCTTATCCCCAACTTATCCGTATGGCGTCCAGCCGATGCGACGGAAACTGCGGTGGCTTGGGGCATGGCTCTCCAATCATCTAAGCAACCTACGGCACTCATTCTAAGCCGTCAAAACCTACCCCATTTAACCAAGTCCACCTCGACAAGTGATCTAATCGCCCAAATTCAGCGCGGGGGTTATATAGTGAGTGAACCCTCCTTACCCGTCAAAGTTGTCCTCATGGCGAGTGGTTCTGAAGTAGGTTTGGCGAGTCTCGTGCAAAAACATTTAGCCCAACATCAGGTTGGGGTGCGGGTCGTATCTATGCCCAATCCAACTTTTTTTGCCACACAACCCCAGTCTTATCAGCAGGAAGTTCTTGGTAAAGCAATGTTAAGAATTGCCCTAGAAGCAGGTGTAGAAGCTACTTGGTGGCAATTTGCAGTACGCCAAGTCATAGGCATTTCACAATATGGAGCCAGTGCCCCAGCCGATAAATTATTCCTAGAATTTGGCTTATCCGTCGATCATGTTGCCAACACCATCCTTGAGCTGTTGCACCGCGAGTAGCTGGACTATTCCCAGTTCTGCGCCTAATCAATCAAGTAGTCTGCAAGGAATCGAGCATCACCTTGACACTTTCAGTAACGCATTGATCGATCTAAGTACCTGATCTACTGAGGGTGGCTGTGCTCTGTCGCCTAGGTTATGGATGTTAGATGACCAATATCCTTCAGTATTCTGGCGCGGACTATCGCAGTAAAGTTCAATGGTGGGTAAGCCTAAAATGGCTGATAAATGGGTGAGCCCGGTATCCACACCAATGGTCATTTGAGCGCCAGCTACCAAACTCCGAGCATTAGCCAATGAAAAAGCCTTCGGCACGATTGCTTTTAAGCCTTCTAAGGTTGAATGATCGGATATTTTTTGAGCCAACTCTATACTCAGTAACTTTTCTTGGTGATTACCCCAAGGCAAGATGACCTGCATACCTTGATCCACCAAGGCTTTGCCAACCGTCACCCAACTCTCATTGCTCCAACGCTTACGCTTACCTGCTGTCGCATGAAAGCACATCACAAAGGGACTACTCACATCAAATCCTAGATTCATGTTGGCAAGCCCTAACTTATCCAAGGAACC
>JASGCH010000152.1 GCA_030054245.1 Gammaproteobacteria bacterium
CATGAATATACCACAAAACCATACCATGAAAACTTATTTAGTCGGAGGGGCGATTCGAGATTTTGTATTCAATCGGTCCATTGCCGAAAAAGATTGGTTGGTCGTGGGAGCTTCTGTTCAACAAATGTTGGACTGGGGATTTATTCCTGTAAAGCAACATATTCCCGTTTTTCGACACCCTAAAACCCAAGAAGTATATGCTTTAGCTCGCACCGAACGCAAAATCGCCGCAGGCTATCATGGGTTTGAATTTATTGCCAACCCCACGGTCACCCTCGAAGAAGACTTAGCTAGACGAGATTTAACCATCAATGCCATGGCCTTAGAAATTTCTCCCCATGAGCCCTTGCAAGAAAAACATTTAACCCAAATCATTGACCCGTATAAAGGGAGCCATGACCTATCTGCTAAAATTTTACGACATATCTCCTCAACATTTCAGGAAGACCCGTTAAGAGTTTTGAGATTGGCCAGGTTTTACGGCAAACTACCTGATTTTACGATTGCCCCCGACACCCTCGAATTAGTTCAAAGGGTCGTGGATTCTCATGAGCTAGAAGCTTTGGCTCCTGAAAGGGTTTGGGTAGAAATTTACAAAGGACTAAAACTCACCCATACCAGCAGGATGTGGCTATGTCTCGAAAAATACAACATCCTCAAGAAAATCTGGCCAGAGTTTACTACCTTACTGGTACCTTCATTATCAATGGTTGATAAACTACACCTACAAAATAATTCATGTTACTTAAAATGGGCGATATTGGCTTCCCACCTCCCGCCGGAACTTCTTTCCAGCCAAATGCTCGACCACAAAATACCTCAAAAATTTCAATATGTTGCCGATAAGGTAGCCCGATTCCGACAAATTTTGTGGCGATTACCTACATCCATGGAAGAAGTCCTTGATACTTGGAATGCTTGTGGTGGGTTAAGGCAAGCAGACTTAGTGCAAGGGGTTCTTGATTGCGCCCAAGCGATCAACCGCCCAAGCTCTGGAGCTTACGCACATTGGCAAACTCTATGGCATATTTTGCAAAATATAAACTATCAATCGCTCGTTCAAGAAGGGCTGGAACTCGGTTATGTCGGCAAAGACCTACCCCCATTTATTCGACAAAAACAGCTACAAGCATTGCTGGGTTCGACTCGTGGCAGATAGCCAGAAGATAACCTTTGCCCCTATTTGACTGCCAATCAAGACCGTTGCACCATCGGCTGGTGCCACTCGGTGAGCTGTCTTCAGCCGTTTATGTCAAATTCTATGCAACACATTACTATGTAAGTAAGCGTCTGACTGTTCAAAACCGAACTTCGGGAAACCGAAGGTAGCCGTTTTAGGAGTCAGGTGCTTATCAAGCATAGTGTACATGGGTATGGTAGTACACTTTTTTTGATTTAAGCCAAAATTTAATAAATTTGGAACTATAAAAGGAAAGTTTTTGCTTTAAGACCGTTGTAAAACCTCGGCAAACTGTCATCCAAACAAGATGCACCATCGGATGGTGCAATAGTCTTGTCATCATTACCACACTTGGGCGTTGCATAGTGCAGTAATTTGGCAGTCTGGTCGGTGATGCTTCAGTCTTACGATAGCAACTTACCCTTTATTTTTCCAAAAAAACGGCGAGCGAATTGTCATTTACCAAGCTTGCGGATAGTTTAACCAGCGGAATTTACTTAAATGTAAATGAGCTGGTGAGTACCGCATAACACAGTAATTTGACAGTCCGGTTGGACAGTGATCGTCTTAAAATAAATGGTCTTAAGTTGCAAAAGCAAAAAGTATTCCATTTCTAGCTCCTTGGCTTGTTTATGAGGAACTTAAAATGATTAAAATACTTTGTATTGATGGTGGTGGTGTTCGAGGTTTAATACCCGCGTTAGTGCTGGCAGAAATCGAGAGCTTAACAGATCAGCCGATAGCTGATAGTTTTGACTTGATTGTTGGTACTTCTACGGGAGGCATTTTAGCACTAGGGTTGACTTCGGATGATGGTTATGGCTGTCCCTTGTATTCTGCACAAGACATAGTCGATTTTTATCGATCATATAGCCCAGACATCTTTCAAAATACGCTTTTTTCCAGAATCTCTTCAGTTAATGGTTTGTTTGACAACAACTATGAAGCTGATGGACTCGAAAGTGTATTGGCAGATTTTTTTGGCGATGCAGTTCTAGGGAATTCCTTAACCTATACCATGGTTACCAGTTACGACATTCAAAATCGCGAAGTAGTACTTTTACAAAGCTGGGATGAAAATTACAGTGAACTAGAAGTGCTTACAGTTGCCAGGGCGACCTCGGCGGCTCCCAGCTATTTTGAACCAGTGGTGGTATCTATTGAAAACAAGCGTAGGGTGTTGATAGACGGTGGGATCTTTGCTAATAATCCTGCTTTGACTGCGCTGACCGAGGCCATGAAGCTGTTTCCTGATGAAAGTGATTTTTTTGTTGTATCTTTGGGTACTGGATACATCGAAGAATCTTATTCTTATGAAGATAGCCAAGGTTGGGGAAGAGTTGAGTGGGTCTCTCCACTTTTTGAATGTATCTTTGACAGTATAAGCGAGTCAATTAATCATCAAGTTAGTCAGTTCATTGGTGATAATTTTGTTCGTTTAGATACTTTCTTATTCTATTCTTCAGTAGATTTGGATGATGCCTCGGAGGAAAATTTAGACAATCTTTACGCGGACGCACAATTATTGATTCAAAATCAATATGCGGTTTTACAAAGAATTAGTGATATTATCATTTATGATGATGATAACCTAGACGATGTAGTTTAAGATTATGGTTGCCTAAAGCAAGTGGTTGGTAGAAACAAAGTTAAAGAGCAGAAATGCTCTTTAACTGCGTTTCGGAAATTTTGCATCAGGAACCCTTTGACATTATTGCTCTATCTTTGAAACCCTTGCACATTCGTCGTATCGTTGCAAAATAGCCATTTGCTCTTTAAAAAAATCAACTTGATGTTTTAAATCCAAGCTTTCAGTTATGGCTCTGACCACGGCTATACTTTTCACCCCTGTTGACAAAACCTGTTGCACATTCTGTGCATTGATCCCACCAATAGCCACCACAGGTACATGTGAATGCAAAAGCTGAACAATGTTCTTAAGTTTGGCAATACCCTGCGGAGGAGTAGGCATATTTTTTAAAGTAGTTGGAAAAATTGCCCCCAAAGCGATATAACTTGGCTGATAAAAATAAGCTTTTCTTAACTCATCATAAGTATGAGTACTAATACCTAAGCGTAATCCATGTCGTCTTATTGCTTCCAGATCAGCCGTTAAAATATCTTCTTGCCCTAAATGTACACCGTAAGCATTGGCTTCGATGGCATAGCGCCAATAATCGTTGACAAACAACTTTGACTGACTCCCCTCACAATAACTCACTGCACGCCTGATTTCACTGACGATGCCTGCCTTAGATTTGTAACGCAATTGAATCGTTGGCACCGCCAAATCAACCAACTTAGCCACCCAATTAGCATCAGGTACTACCGCATAAAAACCCAAGTTTTGTGTACTTTTTAAGAAAGATGTCTGCCATTTTTTCCATCTAAAATCAATCAACTCATGAGGCCACAATTTCCACCCGTTCGATGGAGAGCGTAGTGTTTGATTGGCAAAAGCAGTGCATAGAATCAGTCGGTCTTGATAAGGATACCCCAATATCATCAATGCTTGCTCTAGGCTCCCAGTGGTAGGCAGTTGAGCCCAATTTACCTCAGACACTCCAAATCTCAATGCCCAATGTTTTTCTACAAAATTTTGCAGGTTAATATTTTCTGCGTTCATACTTCATAAAAACGATAAGAGACCTTTGCACCGACGGCTACGCCGCTCGGGCGAACTGTCAAATTACAAGGCTAGAGCGAACGCCCCCAGCGGAATTTACTTGGATGATCATTCGCTAGTGGGCGCAATGGATAGCGCAACGAACTTAAGCACCTACATAACGCAAGACTGTGTTATAGCTTCACCTATGATGAAATAATCTTTAAATTCCTATGGTTATGCACAAAACCTTATAATAATACCACAGTCTTGATGAGGCTATGTCATCATCAAAAACTACATCGCCCACCAGAAAGCTCTCTCTATTTTGCCCTAGGCAACCTTCCCATCCC
>JASGCH010000153.1 GCA_030054245.1 Gammaproteobacteria bacterium
CATTTTCGTACATCAAGTGCATGCCGTGTTTTTGAGCATTCTCCAGTAATTCAGCAACGGCCGCATTGTTGTGTATCAGTTCCCTTGCTTTTGTGTCGACCTCAAATAATTCAAATATCCCAATTCTATGATTGTACCCGGTTTGATGACAATGCTGACAACCCGTTCCGTGGCAATATACACAAAAACAGCGTACTAACCTTTGTGCTAGTACACCTAAGAGGGCAGAGCTTAATAAAAATGGCTCTACACTCATATCTATTAACCGATTGACGGCACTAGTGGCATCGTTGGTATGTAAAGTGGCTAATACTAGATGCCCCGTGAGGGCGGCTTGAATCGCCGTCTGAGCGGTTTCTCGATCACGAATTTCACCAATCATAATAATATCCGGGTCTTGCCGCAAGATTGCTCTTAATGCTTTAGGGAAATCTAGGGAAATACGGTTGTTGATCTGCGTTTGACCGATACCAGGCAATTCGTACTCTATGGGGTCTTCAACGGTTAAAATATTATATTGTTTATAGTTTAATTGTTGAATGGCGGCGTACAGAGTCGTGGTTTTGCCACTTCCAGTCGGTCCGGTTACGAGTATCAACCCGTGTGCCATATTGAGCATGCGCGAGAACTGATGGTAGATTTCTGCAGAAAGCCCTAAGCTTTGTAATTGTAGGCGTTGTCCGTCTTTATTGAGTAAGCGCAAAACTGCCCGTTCTCCATACGCGTTGGGTAAAGTTGAAACCCTAATGTCTATGCTCATATTGCCAATTCTTAAACTAAACCTTCCATCTTGAGGTAAGCGTTTTTCGGCTATGTCAATGTTGGCCATAATTTTGATGCGCGAAATCAGTGCATTGTGTAATCCTCGGTGTGGACTTAAGACTAGTCTTAAAACTCCATCAATACGAAATCGAACTGCGGAATATCGTTCATACGGTTCTATGTGTATATCGCTGGCATTTTCTGAGGTTGCTTGGCTAAGTAAAGCATTTAAGAGCCTAATAATGGGGGCATCATCAATAGAATCTAGCAAATCTTCTACCGCTGGGATGTCTTCCAATAATTTTACAAGATCCGCTTGTTGTTCGACTTCTGTGACTATGCTTGCGGCTTTGGATTGATTTTGCAAGTAAGCATCTTGGATCAATTCGAGTAATTTGTCTTGAGACTGAAACCGTATTTTAGGTATGATCAAGGGCAGGCTAAGTCTTAAAATTTCACTCCATAGACCTTTATTAGGGGCTTGTGAACACCAAAGTATGACCGTATTTTGAGTCGTAACTTCCAATAATACTTTATGTTGCCAAGCAAATGTGTAGGGTAGTGGATAGGAGTTGGCAGGCATTTACTTATCCAGTTTGGGTAAGATCAAGTCATTGCTTATAGGTAGCAAGGTGGACGCTGATTTTTCTTGGGATAACTGTGTATCTCTGAATAAATTGTATTTTTGTTCTAACGCATCCTGTACATCACTAGGGTTTCTTAAAATAGTGGGTTTCAAAAACACCATTAAATTCTGCTTAGTTCTATTTCTATTCTCATTTTTGAATAAAGCACCAAGGATGGGTAAATTTCCTAAGCCCGGCACTTGTGCGTTGCTGTCAGAATATTCATCTGAAAGGAGTCCTCCTAGAACGACAAAATGCCCGTCTTCAACCAATACATTAGATTCTATGGTTCGTTTATTGGTAATAATTCCTGCAGAAGAAGTGGTATTTTTGTCTATACTGGAAACCTCTTGTAGAATATTTAACCTAACAGTTCCCTCATCGTTGGATTGAGGTTTAATTTTTAAAGTTAAACCAACATCTTGGCGAGAAATGGTTTGAAAAGGGTTGGCTGTACCCGTATTGACTGTGAATTGGCCGGTGAGAATAGGGATGTTCTGACCTACGACTATCTTGGCCTCTTCGTTATCGAGGGTTAATAGGGTGGGAGTTGATAGAATATTGCTCCCCCCTTGGTTTTGCAAAAAACTTGCCAATGCAGAGATAGTCCATTTTCCACCTATTTTCTGACCGACCGCAATATTTAATCCATTGGTTGGCAAAGCGACTGCTGATCCGCTAGAAGAGGTGCCGACTTGCGCCGCTAGGGAGATCAAGTTATTGTTGTTATTACTAAAATTAGTACCTATCACACCGATTCTATTGGCATTGATTGAACCAATCAAATCCTGCCACTGTATCCCAAATTGAGCTAATTTAGATTCGTTGACTTCCACTATTAAACTTTCAACCAATACTTGGGGTCGTCTTTTATCCAATGCTTCTACGGTTTCTTTGATTTGCCGAAAAGTCGGTAGGGAGGAGTAGATAAGTAAACTATTGGTGGCGATATCAGCTTGAATATTGCCTTCGTTATTGGCAGAGGTCGGTTGTGGGGAACTACTAGCCACGCTACTTGTTATAGGCACGCCCGTACTACCACCGGACTTGGAAAAAATGGTTCGCAAGGTAGCCGCTAATTTGGTGGCATCAGAGTGTTTCAAAGGAATCACTCGAATATTGAGATTTTCGTTTTGTCCAACGGAATGATCGAGTTTAGCGATCAATCCTTTAATTTCTACGAGCTGCAAGGGGTCTTGTGCGCGAACGATCAAACTGTTGGTATTTAATTCGGGAATAATTTGAATGCTACTCGGAGTTAGGTTATTGTTGGGAGCTCCTGGTCCACTGTTTGAGTTGGTACTGCTACTTGGAAGTTGAAAAAGTAATTTTTGCAAAGTTACGGCTATTTCGCTGGCGTTGGCGTACTTAAGTCCAATAACTTCGATTTCATTTTTTTTGGGTACATCCAATGCCTCAATAATTTTACTGATTCGTCGGATGTTTTCATCATAGTCGGTAACAATTAAAATATTGGAGGTTGGTACATTGGTTACAATATTGTTGGGACTAATCAATGGGCGCAAGACAGCTAATAAGTTGGCCGAAGATTCAAAATGGATACGGAATATTTGCGTAATCAGTTGCCCATTTGGCTGACTTATCTGCGTAAGAACTTGCCCGCCGTGCAATTTTGCCTCTGCTTCCGGCACAATTTTGTATAAGCCGTTGCTTTCAACCATGGCAAAAGAGTAAGTACGCAAGGTGGATAAAAAATGATCCCATGCGATGTGGGTGGGGACGGGCTTCTCACTGTTTAAAGTAATATTACCTTTTATTTTAGGGTCGATGATCAAATTGCGTTTGGTGGCTTGGGCTAGTGTCCGTGCCACCGTTTCTATATCAGCGTTGATGAAATTTAAGGTAATGAGTGGTTCAGCTGGGTAAGCCATCCCGCTAAAAAACGCTAGTAATATCAGACAATATGGGATGGAATACAATTTTTTCATGGTAAGCTGAGATTGATCTGGCTTAGCGAACCATTCTTTACTCCAACAACACTTAACAAGTTGGCTAAAGGTTCGGTAAAATCCGGGTGAGTCGGCTGGGCCACCCCAGTAAATTGAAAACGCCCGGATTGCCAATGACCAACACCCGTTAGAGTTAATGGACCTTCTAGGGTGGTCCAATCAAGACGCATTTTATTTTCCTGAATCTGTGCTTGTGCTAGATAACTTCCAATGGGATTTAGCGGAGATAGGTTGGTGCTAATGTGGGTCAATTGTAATCTAAAACCACCTTCAACGAACTTATCTTGCCATTGAATGGGTGAAGTTAGCTTAGCTTCTAATTGCCCTTTTATTTTCAATGTGTTCCAAGGGGCTCCCAAATGACTGAGGAAGGATAAGGGTATGGACATGGATAGTTGTTCTAACTGCCAACGCCTAGAAAATAAATCAACGGTGGCTACGGCTTGAGACTCGACGAAACCTTCTGGATGAAGGTGAATTTGAAGCCCCCATCTGTGAAAAGTAATGTTCCAAGCTATGGGAGTGCTGGCCAGACTTACGACTTTATCTTGGACCTGATAAACTAGCCTCCCTGAACCAGACCAGATGGTCCCATTGGGGTCGTACAGCTGGATTCTTTGTTGGCTTAAAGAGGAGATGACTACATTTAATCCGTGAGCTGGGAAAATCCCCAAAATAGTCACGAAACCTATAACGGGTATTAAAAACCAAATAAGAAAACCAACTTGCCACATTTATGTAACTTTACTTGGGAAACTCAATTAACAAT
>JASGCH010000154.1 GCA_030054245.1 Gammaproteobacteria bacterium
ATGATTTCTCTAATCTTTTCAGGATTTACTTTGATTTGATACAATCTGGGGGCGTAATTAGAAAGTTCTTTCTTAGTATCCCCTATGGCTTCACGCATCAGTGTCAATATATGCATTCGTCCTTCGCGAGCTTGCGCTAAAGCCACCTGTAAAATCTCCCGCGTTATCCCTTGTATTTTAATGTCCATCTGTAAAGCCGTAATACCACTGGCTGTACCCGCCACTTTAAAATCCATATCTCCTAAATGGTCTTCATCACCCAATATATCGGTTAAAATGGCAAACTTACCTCCCTCTTTAATCAACCCCATAGCTACACCGGCGACTAATTTATCGTGCAATGGAGCACCCGCGTCAATAAGTGATAAACAAGCTCCACAAACCGAGGCCATGGAAGACGAGCCATTTGACTCGGTAATTTCAGATACCGTGCGAATCGTATAAGGAAAAGCTTCTTTAGTGGGCAAAACCGGAGACAAGGCTCTTTTAGCCAAACGACCATGCCCAATCTCCCTTCTTTTGGTACTCCCCATACGGCCGACTTCGCCGGTAGCAAATGGAGGCATATTGTAATGCAACATAAAGCGATCTTGATAATCACCCATCAATGATTCAATTTTTTGTGCGTCTTTGTCGGTACCCAAGGAGGTAATCACCAAAGCCTGCGTCTCACCACGCGTAAAAAGAGCGGAGCCGTGGGTACGAGGCAATACACCTAAACGGATTTGAATAGGGCGTACCGTCCGTGTATCTCGTCCATCGATGCGTGGCTCACCAGCTAAAATATTACCCCGGACAATATCGGACTCTAGCTGAAATAAATAAGCTTTAAAATCGTTGGTCGGAAGCTCTAATCCACGAGCCGTCAATTCTTCTAATACTTTGACATGAATATTTTGAATAGCCTTGCTACGCTCGGATTTGTTGCGAATCTGGTAAGCTTGGGTTAAGAGTGGCTCGGCAATGCGTTTAATCAAATCAACCGCTTCGGTATTAATGACTGGAGGTGTCCATGACCAATTGGGTTTCCCCGCTTCACGCGTCAATTCCTTAATGGCATCAATGACAATTTGAGCTTGTTGTTGTCCAAAGACAATCGCCCCCAACATAATGTCTTCAGATAATTCCGATGCTTCAGATTCGACCATTAAAATGGCGTCCTCCGTACCAGCCACCACCAAGTCTAGTTTGGAGTTGGCCTTTTGATTTGCGCTCGGATTGAGTACATATTGATCTTGGACATAACCCACTCTAGCGGCTGAAATAGGACCATAAAATGGAATTCCAGAAATACTTAAGGCGGCACTACTGGCTAGGATCGCCGGAATATCGGAGTCAACCTCTGGGTCTTGCGACAAGGTATGCACCACCAGATGCACCTCGTTATAAAACTTTTCAGGAAACAAGGGGCGAATCGGACGATCTATCAAACGACTCGTCAAGACTTCATACTCACTAGGTTTGCCTTCGCGTTTGAAATAACTCCCAGGAATTCGACCCGCGGCATACGATTTTTCGACATAATCTACAGTTAGGGGAAAGTAATCAAGCCCTTGTGCTGGTGTATCAGCGGCCACCACCGTAGCCAGCACCACTGTCTGCCCCATGGTTAGCAATACAGCACCGGTTGCTTGACGAGCTATTTCACCGGTTTCCATCACCACTTCGTGATTTCCCCATTTAAACGATTTTATTATTTTATTGAACATAGTATTGGTATAGTGTGTCGACCTTGTCTCGATTTTGAGACAGTCAGCCAACTGAAAAAAGATTGTTGGTACCATTGGTTAGACCGCGGTTGCACAACGATGGTGCAACCGTCTTATCGTCTTAATATGCAAGACCAGCGAACGCCCACTAGCAAATGATCATCTTCGGAAATGAAGCTGGGAGCGTACGCTAAAGCCTTGTAATTATGACAGCTCACCGAGCGACATAGCCGATGGTGCAACGGTCTTTGTACTTTGAAAGCTCATCGAGCGACACCAGTCGATGGTGCAACGGTCTAATGGGTCTTATTATTTTCTGAGTTCCAACCTTTTGATGAGAGTCAGATAACTAGACACATTTTTGGATTTGAGATAATTCAGCAATTTACGCCTTAAATTAATCATGCGTAATAGTCCTCGCTTACTATGATGATCTTTTACATGCGTTTTAAAGTGCCCCGCTAAGTAATTTATCCTTTGCGTAAGAAGGGCCACTTGTACCTCAGGACTGGCCGTATCATTCTCAGACCGTTGATACATTCGTATAGTTTCTATTTTTTTACTTGCTTCCATTTTTTTGTAAGATATTTAGTATGCCATTATTATACATGAAAGACCCCCATCCCCTCACCGCGCCAAGACTGTTGCACCATGCTCGCATAATCATGGCATGGTGGCAGATCATTCGAGGTTGTGCAACAGTCTTTCGAAAGCTGATGGCTTACACCAGCGGTGTTCCTCAATGCCTTTGGGTGTGATCTAGGTTCGGCCGCTCCAAGCACAGCCTACTGCCGTCCAAGCAGTAAATATTCGATCAAAGCCTTCTGCAAATGAAGCCGATTCTCGGCTTGTTGCCAAACCGCAGATTGTCTTGAATCAATGACTTCGTTTTGCACTTCCTCTCCTCGATGCGCAGGCAAACAGTGCATAAATATAGCGTCTTCCTTGGCTAGTTTCATCAATGCCAAGTTAATGCTCCAATCCTTAAAAATTTGCCGTCTTTCATGGGTTTCGGCATCATTGCCCATACTCACCCAACTATCGGTATTCACCACATCAGCTTGGTAGCAAGCTTGTGCTGGGTCTTTGAACCATTCATAACAACCTGGGGACAATCCAGCCAAATAACTAGGGTCCACTCGATGAGATTCAGGCGTACTCACAACACATACAAACCCAAATAAAGAGGCGGCCTGTAACCAAGTATTAGCCATGTTGTTGCCATCGCCCACCCAAGCGATTCTTTTATTCCTTAAATAAGAGGCAGATTCTGATATTTTATCATTCCACTCTAAATAGGTGTATAAATCCGTTAAAACTTGGCAAGGATGGTAACTGTCAGTCAAGCCATTGATAACACTG
Source organism: Gammaproteobacteria bacterium (assembly GCA_030054245.1). Lineage (GTDB taxonomy): Bacteria > Pseudomonadota > Gammaproteobacteria > Burkholderiales > Burkholderiaceae_C > JASGCH01. The sequence goes on from JASGCH010000154.1 coordinate 3,072, forward strand.
ACTCTAGAATGTTCAGCTAAGGTGGTGATGCGTTCATGTTGATAGGTTCTCATCATAACAATATCAGCCATACTACTGACCACTCTGCCGGTATCGGCTATCGATTCTCCCCGTTTAATTTGCATTTCACTCCCTACCAAATTAATAGCCAGTCCCCCCAATTGAAACATTCCACTGGAAAAACTCAACCGCGTACGCGTCGAAGGCTTTTCAAAAATCATCGCCATGGTTTTGCCCACTAAAGGTTGGTACCATTCGCCCTCGATTTGTTTTCTTTTTAGAACACGCGTCCGCTCAAATAGATAAACTATTTCTTCGATTGACAAATCGGACAATTGCAAAAAATGCACTGGTTTATGATTGAATGAGCTCATATGTCTATCCCATTTATAAACTTCTCTATCACTTTACAAAGTTTCTCCACTATTTCATCAGCCTGTCCTTGCGTCAAAATCAAGGGGGGTAAGAGGCGCACCACTTTTTCGGCGGTAACGCTCAACAATAGTCCTTCTTCTAAAGCCAATTGCATAATGTGCCTACAAGGCCTAGACAATTCTATCCCCAACATCAACCCTTGTCCACGGATGTCGACAATTTGTGGTAAATGTTTTAAGTTATGGATTAATTGTGATTTTAGATAGGAACCTACCTCTAAGGCATTGTTCAATAAACCTTCTACCTGCACCACGGCTAGCGTCTCGGCCGCGACACGCGTAACCAACGGACTACCACCAAAAGTACACCCATGATTCCCCGGCTGAAAAATATCTTTAGCTACAGGCCCTGCTATGACCGCGCCAATGGGTAAGCCTGATGCCAAGCCTTTGGCCATCGACACCACATCTGGCCTAATGTCAGCCCATTGGTGAGCTAACCATTTACCGGTCCGTCCCATACCACATTGCACCTCATCAACCATCAGTAACCAATCATTCTTGTCGCAAAGTTGGCGCAATTGTCGCAAGAAATCCATTTGCAAGAGATTAATTCCACCTTCACCCTGTATGGGCTCCAACCATACCGCCGTGATGAATTGGGAGGGCA
>JASGCH010000155.1 GCA_030054245.1 Gammaproteobacteria bacterium
TGGGACCTGAAATGAAATCTACTGGAGAGGTCATGGGGATAGGAGAAACTTTTGCTGAGGCATTTATAAAAAGCCAATTGGCCGCTGGAGTAAACTTGCCAAAACCCCATACTGAACAATGTGTATTTGTTACGGTCAATGATAAAGATAAGCCAGAGATCGTTGCCTTGTGTCTTGACTTGGTTGCATTAGGATTTTCCATTGTTGCTACTGCCGGCACTTGGAAGGCTTTGCAAACCGCTGGAATTTACGCCGAAAAAATTTTAAAAATTGGCGAAGGTCGTCCCAATATTGTAGATAAAATTAAAAGTAAAAAGATTGGTTTAATTATAAACACCATAGAAGACCATCGAGATGCGGTGCATGATTCTAAATACTTGCGCACGAATGCTTTACAAGCAGGCATTCCTATTTATACCACTTTGGCTGGAGCAAAAGCCGTAGTACATGGTCTCAAATACTTGGATAGCCTAAATTTTAGGAGTTTACAAGAATTACACGCGGATCTTTAATCGGTGGTTGAAACCAAATGGCCATTGGGTCCAACTAACTGTTGTGTCTCGAGCAATTGGTTGCCGGATATGCGAAACTTACCTACCGAGACAGCTCACCGAGAGGCACCAGCCGAGGGGGCGACAGTCTTACCTTGAGGCAAAAAATAAGACCATTTGGGGGGTTACCGCGATTCTGTCAAATGACTGCGTTAGGCGGTTCCATCGTAGACGAAGACTATTGCACCCGTGGCACCAGCCGATGGCGCAACCGTCTTTTAGATGCACCATTCCGCTCGAGTTAAAAGCTCCGCGCTTGGTCAATTAGGACATCCTACCGGGGTTCGGCGGCGGTTTTACAGATGTCTAGGAGGCCAGCCTCTTTAGATAAAATGTTTTGAAAAGCTTATTTTCTGATTTTCATGTTATTTTCTGATTTACCCCTTCACGCTGAGTTACAGCGTACGCTTAGGAAACTAAACCAAAGTCGGTTGACTTTGATACAGGAACAAATTATACCTGTGTTTTTGCAGTCTACGGATATTGTTTTAGATAAAAGATTAGGGCACGGTAAAAACGCGGCTTTTATTGTGCCTATATTGGATAATCTCGCCAAAGCACCTGCCCGCGGTCAAGCGATCTACGCTTTATTTTTAACTTCCAATGCCAAAGCCACGAGTTATTTGGAGTCGGTGGTTAATCTATACGCACAAAACCTATCTGTCCATACATTGGCTTTGTATGCCAATGCACCTTCTCCGTGGCGGAACGAAACACCACCTCAGATCGACATTTTGATTGCTACACCTACGGCACTTTTAAAGTTTTTACCGCAGATCGATCTCTCTACTGTGCAAATATTGGTGGTAGATGAAATAGATGTTCTTATGGGTAAAAATATTCAAAAAGGGTTGGGGAAAATTATGGATATTTTGCCTAAAATCAAGAAAACGGCTCTTATGTACCTAGAGTTTACTCCAGAATTGCAAAAATTTATAGATCAGGAATTAAACCAGCCCAAAGTGATACGGATCATGAATTTGGTTGAGTCTATCAAAGGATTACAACACCTGAGTTATGCCGTTGACCCTCCAAAAAAACTTTTATTACTCAAAAATTTATTGGGACAATATTTAGGAAAAAAAGTTCTCATATTTGTACGCACCCGTTACCATGTGTATGAGTTAGCTAATGCCTTAGGAGATCACTTTCCGGCAGAAAGTTTGGTTTTGCATGCTCAAGAAGTAGATATGATTCATAAGCAAGCTTTAGAATCTTCTAAGAGGATATTTATAACGACTGATTATTATGTCGCCAAAATACCTTATGAAACCATAGATTGCATTATCAATTATGAATTTCCGTCGAGTATCCATAACTATGTTAATAGGGTTGAGGAATTAAATCATTCACAACTTGGTGTGGTGATTAATTTTATTGGTTCAACGGATCGACTACTTTTTGATAAATTGCAGAACCTCACGGACAAAATAATTAAAATCATGCCGGTTGAAGATTTAATCCAGCCAGTCCATGGACTAGAGAATGGAGCTTTACTCAAGCTACCAGTGCAAGTTAGAAAACCCCGTAAATTGAATACTCCCTTTAGGCGATCTAAGCCCATTAAATCCAAGGTAAGGATAGTATCTCCGCCGACACAAGATACTTATCTAAAAGATGAGAATAAGCTTGGAGTAACCGGAAAAACGACCAAAGAGACGCATGCCGGTAAAGTTTATATTCCGAAGAGTCCTCAGAGTCCCAAGAGTCTTCAGAATCCCAAGAATCCTCAGAGTCCCAAGAGTCTTCAGAATCTGAATGCTGAAAAAAACAAAGGCTACACGCAACCACCTGCGTACGCTCATTTAGGTACTCAAGGGGGTTGGAGCATGGCGAAGGTCAATTTAAACCGCAAGCCTAGTATCCCTGATCCAACACAAACCAGTGTAGATGTATTGATGCGTAAAGGCCCAAAACGCTAAAAGGCCGTTTCGATTCTGTTGCACAACGGTGCAAGGGTCTTTATCTGAGAGTTTCAGGCGTTTTCAAAAATAAGTGTTTTCTATAATAGAGTAACTCGTCTATGGACTCATGGATGTCTATATGGGCACTATGGAGTTGCTTCTTTTTAAATTTAGGTATCTGTGGGTACCAACGCTTGGCTAATTCTTTCAGGGTGCTGACATCGAGGTTTCTATAATGAAACCAAGCTTCTAGTTTAGGCATATAGTTAGCTAAAAAACGCCTATCTTGTCCAATGGTGTTTCCACATAAAGGAGAAACTTTCGGTGGCATATATTGAGTTAAATAATTGATAATAGTGGCTTCAGCCGCCTGCTCATCGATGGTAGAGTGCGCCACTTTGTCCGATAATCCGCTGTTTTTGTGCACATTGGTGTTCCATTTATCCATTCCTTTTAAACAGGCTTCGGATTGAAACAACACCACTAAAGGACCATCCATGCGTATATTCAATTGGCTATTGGTTACGACAACGGCAATCTCTAAAATTTTATCTTTGTCTGGGTTAAGGCCAGTCATTTCACAATCTAACCAGACCAAGTTGTCATCAGAATAAGGTAGCATAGCGATAAATTATGGCGTAATAGGGGCGCACCGCATACAAACAGTGCAATAGTCTTTTTATATTATAATCCTCAATCTATAAGGATGGTATAAACTAAATTTGGGCTAGAGTTTGGTTTTCTGGTTTAATTTTTCATACAAACTTAACTAAATGGTGTAGATATGGCTGTTTCGATCACCATTTCTGGGGCTAATGGACGGATGGGAAGTGCACTGATTGCCGCTTCATTGGCTCACCCAGAAATAAAACTTCGTTCCCTGCTGGTGCATTCTGCTGATTCGGCACCACGCTTACAAAGGCAATTGAATGACGCAGATGTTTTGATAACCACTGAAATTACAGAGTCTTTGTTGCATTCTAGATGTTTGATAGATTTTACGCGCCCCAAGGCTTCTATTGCCTATTTACAGGAATGTGTCAAACAGCACCTACCTATGGTCATTGGAACTACAGGATTTACGCTAGAAGAAGAGGATTTTATTCGGGTATGCAGTCGGACTATACCTATAGTCTATGCCCCTAACATGAGCATTGGCGTGAATGTGTGCCTGACCCTATTGGCACAGATATCAGCTATGTTAAAGGATTATGATGTGGAGATTATGGAGGCACATCATCGTTATAAAGTCGATGCTCCTTCTGGTACAGCTCTAAAAATGGGTGAAATTATTGCTAAAGCTCAAGGCTTGCCTTGGCCAGATGCAGGAGTCTTTGAGCGGCATGGAATAGTCGGAGTGAGACCTAGGCAAAAAATTGGCTTTTCGTCTGTGCGTGCTGGAGATATAGTAGGAGAGCATACCGTGGTGTTTGCTACTGCCGGGGAGCGCATTGAGATAACACATAAGTCCAATAGTCGAGAACACTATGCCAAGGGGGGCTTGCAGGCGGCTCAATTTGTTCAAACCCAAGCTCCTGGTTTGTACGATATGTCTGATGTTATTCAACAGCACTTACGGTTGTCGCGGTAAAAGACTGCGTTATGGGCATCGTGAATACGCTCTTTTGCTGGGGACGCGGTTCACTTAATCTTTAGAAGA
>JASGCH010000156.1 GCA_030054245.1 Gammaproteobacteria bacterium
GTATGGACTAACTACCGATGCTAGGGTCATGGTTTATCCACCTCAACAGCCAAGTTATCAATCAAGGACTTTACCTTTGGTTCATCCATATAACTACACATATACCTATCATTAACCAGCAATACCGGTGCATCTGCACAAGCACCCAAACATTCACTTTGCTGGACACAAAACAAATCAACAAGATTTCTAGTTTGCTGATGGGATTGGAGGTAATCTACCACTAGGTGGTAAAGCTCTTGTGCCCCCTTAAGCTGACAAGATAAGTTAGTACAAATACTAATTTTATACTTCCCGACCTCGGCTAAATTAAACATATTGTAAAAAGTGGCTACTTCGTGCACTAAAACAGGAGACATTTTTAATATATGCGCTAAAGAGCGTTCGCTTTCTTGACTAATGTATCCCTGATCTTCTTGGATAATCGCCAAACAAGCTATAACCGCCGATTGCTGTTTACCTAAAGGAAATTTATGAATTTCCAACTCAAATTTTTTTAATATAGTATCACTAAACATACTCCAACATTTCCATCATTTTGCTCTAAACATACCAAGACAAGACTGTTCCACCGCAGTTCTCTGTTCAATTTCTTATGGCAGTGTAAGCCACAACAACACCGAAGGTACAACGGTGTGAACTCAAATTGGTCTAGCACTCAACACCTAGAGACCTTTGCACCTAGTTCATAAAGCGCTAGCATCTCTTACCCTTTACCAAGACCTTTGCGCAACCTCAAGACTGTTGCACCATCGGCTACGCCGCGGTTACACGGCCAAATTACTGCGTTATGCGGTACTCACCAGCGAATGATCATCTTCGTTTATTCCGCTGAGAGGTTCATCCGGGGTGGAGCGAGCGGATAACCCTAAGTCACGCAATAATTGGGTGGCAATAATTTGGCAGTGCCGTCGGCGGAAAACCGATGGTGCAACAGTCCTTTACCTATCTACTTCACCAAACACCACATCTAGAGTGCCAATAACGGCTACTGTATCTGCAATCATATGTCCTCTGATCATCTCATCTAGTGCAGCCATGTGGACAAAACTAGGCGCACGAATCTTTAATCGATACGGTTTATTGGCACCATCACTCACAATATAAATGCCAAACTCTCCCTTTGGATGCTCCACACAAGCATAAACTTCTCCGGGAGGCACATGAAATCCTTCTGTAAAAAACTTAAAGTGATGTATTAACTCCTCCATTTTCTCTTGTGCCTTGGCTTTGGAAGGGGGAGCTACTTTATAATTCTCCGTAATGACCGCTCCAGGATTTTCGCGCAACCACCGAATACATTGTTGAATAATTTTATTGGATTGACGCATTTCCTCCACTCGCACTAAATACCTATCATAACAATCCCCAGTACTCCCAATCGGAATATCAAAGTCTAAGCGTTCGTACACTTCGTAAGCTTGGTTTTTTCTCAAGTCCCAAAGTACGCCAGAGCCTCTAAGCATAGGTCCGGTAAAGCCCAAACTAATCGCACGCTCTTTATCAACCACCCCTATGCCTACCGTCCTTTGTTTCCAAATGCGGTTGTCAGTGAGTAGGGTTTCGTACTCGTCCACCAACTTTGGAAATCTCTGACAAAAATCATCGATAAAATCGAGCAAACTGCCTCCTCTATTGGCGTTCAATTGGCGTATTTTCTTGGGTCCTTTAAGGAGGCTTTGGGCATATTGAGGCATCGTCTCTGGCAAATCTCGATACACTCCACCTGGTCTAAAATAGGCGGCGTGCATCCTAGCCCCAGACACCGCTTCATACATATCGAATAAGTCTTCTCTTTCCCGAAAGCAATAAATTAAAATATTCATCGCCCCACAATCAAACCCATGACACCCTAACCAGAGTAAGTGATTGAGTAGGCGCGTAATTTCCGAAAACATCACCCGTATGTATTGTGCCCTCAATGGAACTTGAATATCCAATAATTTTTCAATGGCCAAACAATAGGCATGCTCATTACACATCATCGAGACATAGTCCAACCTATCCATATAGGGTAAGGATTGAATGTAAGTTTTTGTCTCAGCTAACTTCTCCGTGGCGCGATGCAACAATCCGATATGTGGATCCGCTCTACGAACCACCTCCCCATCTAATTCCAAAATCAACCTCAACACACCGTGTGCGGCCGGATGTTGCGGTCCTAAGTTGAGGGTATAGTTTTTAATATCTATCATTTTTAGTAACGCAAGTTAATGCCTAGAAAAGCCGTCTGGGCGTACTATTCTCGGAACATTTTCTCTCGGTGCTATAGACACTGCTTGTTGAATTATTCTGTTTTCTTCATGGCTATAGGTAATCTCGACATTTCCAGAAATAGGAAAGTCTTTGCGAAAAGGATGCCCAATGAAACCATAATCTGTCAGAATCCGTCGAAGATCTTCGTTACCATGGAAAATAATACCAAATAAATCAAATGCTTCTCTTTCAAACCAACCCGCCACAGGCCAAACCTTGGTTAGCGATGCAATCGCTGGCGTTTCATTATCCTCTAAATATACTTTAACCCTTATCCGCAGATTGTAAGGCATGGACAATAAATGACCCACGACGGCGTAACGACTTTCACTGTTTTCACGAGGATACAAGTCATCGCCATAGGTTAGGTAATCGATCGCACATAAATCGATTAACTGCGAAAACTGCAAGTCCTTATGTTGACATAGCAAGGTCATCACGGGCACATAGTTCTCTGGATTTACTAAAATATTCATTTCCCGATACGAGAGTTGCAACTTTTCAATGCTATCTCCTAAAATTTTTTGTAATTTATCCAGCTTATCGTTCGTATCCATGAAAAAATCAATAAAAAAATGCCTAAATTTGTATTTTAGAAGACCGTGGCACCACAAGCACCCATGATAATTAGGCTATATGGAAACTAGCGGCATTTAGTTAAATCATCTAGGGGTGCATTGCTTAACGCGTCAGTTTAGTCGTATCAATTGAGGTGAACCCAGTTAGCAAGCCTCAATTAGTACCTAGCATGCGTAGCCCCTCGCCCTCTATTAATTTTGTTTTGCAATTGCAAAATTCCATACAATAGGGCCTCTGCAGTAGGAGGGCATCCGGGTACATACACATCAACAGGGACAATTCTGTCGCAACCACGGACTACTGAATAGCTATAGTGGTAATACCCCCCGCCATTGGCACACGAGCCCATAGAAAGAACCCACCTTGGCTCAGCCATTTGATCAAAAACCCTTCTGAGGGCTGGTGCCATTTTATTACACAATGTACCCGCAACAATCATTAAATCCGATTGCCTTGGACTAGGTCTAAACAACATCCCAAAGCGATCCATATCATAACGAGCGGCCCCTGCGTGCATCATCTCCACCGCACAACAAGCCAAGCCAAAAGTCATGGGCCACAATGAACCTGATTTGACCCAACCTAACACATTTTCTACGCTGGTGGTAAAAAAACCATCATGGTTCTTTAAATGCGAATACATAAAATTTTCCATAACTTACTAAAGATACAAACGATGCCAAGTCAATGTCAAAAAACTATTCCCAGTCTAACGCTCCCTGATGCCATTCAAAAATAAACCCCAAAAGCAAAATTGCAAAAAATAACATCATAGATAAAAAGCCAGAAATTCCAATTTCATCAAAGGCAACAGCCCAAGGAAAGAAGAAAACCATCTCTAAGTCAAACAATATGAACAAAATGGCCACGAGGTAGTAACGCACATCGAATTGCATGCGGGCGTCATCAAACGCCTCAAATCCGCATTCATAAGGAGAATTTTTATTGGCATCTGGATATTTAGGTCCTAATAGATAACCCATAAGCTGAGGTAATATCCCCACAGCAAAAGCAATCGCCACAAACACCAAAATATTAAAATATTCTTGTAGATACATCTATTTTTTTTATCTGAAAAGCCGTTGGTCGCGAACTGTCGTCTAATCACCAAGGCAGACTCGATACAGCAAAATTTGGTGGTGCAAAGCTAACCGCCAAAGTCATAGGAGCCATGCGCGTTGCACAACGGTTTGATGAGCTTAATATGCTGGTGCCGTCGGCGAGACTCGAACTCGCACAGCTTTCGCCACTACCCCCTCAAGA
>JASGCH010000157.1 GCA_030054245.1 Gammaproteobacteria bacterium
CAGCACGCCAATCAGACGACGATTCACCTGACACCGATGCATGCGGCGAAGGGGGTTTTGCTCTCGTTGGTTACTAATATCCGTGCGGCTTTGGCTCATGTGAGAGATCGTGCGGAGCAGTTGCTAGCCCCAGACCGTTGGCGTTTGTTTCTGGACTACGTCATCGCAAAAATCGTGCCTCGTTTGCCGCCTAAATCCGACACTTACGCACTTAAACTGGCTGGGTAACTGCTTTTTTTAGGATCATGCGCTTCAAAAGCGCCAAGCCACCCCACGCGGTAACTTCGCGGCTGGTGTACTTCAAATCGAATGCGTCGTATGCCTGCACGGGAACTCCAATCACAATCTAACTATTTGATCTGTATCGGCATTCTCTAATGGACACCATTAGAGATACGTCAATTTGACCTGCGGGAGTTTGATCTTAAACTTGGCGCTTAATCTCTAATGGACAATCTCGGTTCAATAGCCTGCGTAGTAGTCGCTAAAGTGAAACTTGACGATAGCCACGCCATCAACTGGATTGCCATCGCGCATCCCAGGTTTGAACTTGCACTTTGATATGGCCTTCAATGCCCTATCGTCAAGATCGACTATTCCGGTCGACTTCTTTACAGACCCGCTTGAGATAGCCCCACTAGCGTCAATTGAAAATTCCAGTTCAACCATAAGATTGAAATTAGGCAATTCGCTCTTGTGGTACCTCGGGTGGTTGCATTTCCGGGCCTCGGCAAGAATTGGCTCCGAGTTCAAAAAAGGCGTTTTGTGTTTTGCTAGAACAGTCCCTGTTGCACTATTAATTAGCCAAACATCATCCGGTTTTATCACCAATGACCGAACCAGCTTGTTAATTTCCACTGGTGACTCCATCGTAGGTCGCTCATGCTGACGCTCACTTTTTGCAAACGGCGGAGCAAGACGTCCAATGATTACTACCCCAAGGGATTTCTTGACTGAAGCAGCATCTTTCTTGGGAACTTTGAAACTCAGCACCAAGTCATTAATTTTGGTTTCACCGCCGTCATCTAGATCAAGGCATGTTTCTGTCTCGTCAGCTTGAATCACCTCAACTTTGTTACCGAATCCATTTGCGGCCGTGTACTTTCGCTTTGGAGAAATGTTCCTCTTCAAAGGAAGACCGCATAACAGCCAGCTATCAAGTTCAACAGACATAACTTCCGTCTCGGCGTTGTACCGCACTTCTGCCGTCGCGTTACCACCCCGCCACAACGCTGGTAGTGCAGACACTGGATGAATCACGGCCACTTTCTTGTTCGGGCCAACCTTCCCAGAAAAAGCGGTTTCAGAAAATTTTCTCAGTCGTTCCTCAAAGTCTGAATTTGTTTCGTACTCGCTCTTCGTTGGCGGACTTTTGCTCAAGGCAGACGTAATTAACGCCTCAACATCCAAACCCTTTGTGTTTGACTTGAGTACCTCATCGGTCAGTGAAAATGGCGGCGTCGCAATCACCATGCCATTAGCAACGCCTTGAGCTATGGCTTTCATTGGAGCGACCATCAGCCCTGCGTAGGCAACAAGAAAAGCACAAGCGGGCAAGGTGATTTTATGCAATTTCATATTCTTAGGGACATTCTATTTGCTGTAACAACGGGGTGAATAATCTTTTGCATGCCCTTCACTCCTTCACAATCCAGCCTTTTTCAGACTTTTCGAGTAAGTATGACGTGTTCACCTTCAGAACTTCCCCAATTTTTAGGGTGTAGTCCTGTTTGCTCTTATCCAGTTCAATCACGCGCTGGAGTGCTTTAAGCATATTCACATCATTACAAATTTTCTCTGTCTCTAGTATTTCCAATTTAAAAGAAACAGCCATTTCATACCCATTGCTGCGCTCGATGCCATTAGTTTTTTGAATATCGAAAATTTTGATGCCTGGGCAAGCAGCCCATCCCTCTTTCAGCATCGGTTCAACAGCACTAACATCGGGCTTGCTTCCACATGCCACAAGCAAAACCGACAAGCCAAGCGCTAGAAAAATTTTTGTAGACATTACGCCCCCGCATCAACCGTTAAAACCCGTCATTTTACTAGTCGATCCGCTCGATGTGTGGCTGGTCCACGGCTGAACCTGTGGGAAACCCCGCTGCTGCCCTTCGGCAAGCATGGGCGGGGTTGTCCATAGGCGGGCGTTGTCCTGAGCGGTGGGCAGTGCTTGCCTGCCGCTGAGGGCGATCAGTGGGTCATTCTTCGCTGGACTTTGACCTTGCTGCCTCGGTAGCCCTTCGTTTTTTCGTAGTTTTTCGAGCATCTGAGGAACGACTCTGCGCGGCTTCTGGGTAGGCCCATTTCCTTGGCGCGGCTGTGGAAGTCATCCAGCAAAAGCGCGTCGTCTTTGCCCATGATTTTGTCGAGTTGAACGTCTGTGCTTTCTACGTGGGCTGAGTGCCATGTCAACGATGCGGGGTTGAATCGAATGGTGAAGGGCTTCACTGTGGCGTAGTTGCGCGATCCGTGGTGTAGCCTGCCCTCGTTGTCGCCCTTGGGTTCAATGCCCAAAACGAAATGGTTTTTTGGTCAGTAGCGAGAACACCAGATTTAATGCCAACATGGATTTTTTGGCTTTGGCGGGTGCTTCGATCATAAAAGGTCTCAAAAGGTAATTCTTAAAATTCACCTTACGAATCCTTTTTAAGTGGTTCACCATCGAGTCCCTAGAAAGCAAAAAGCCCCTGATAAATAAATCAGGGGCTTATGCATTTTTGGTGCGGCTGGCAGGACGGTACCAGACACAAAAGTTAAGCCCTTGATGCAGATCGACTTTTTCCACATCCACCCCATGGATCGGGTCGGTTTTGTGGGAACCCAAAGTGGGAACCGTTCCCACTGGGCGGATTGATCCTATCACGGCAGAAGTGCGCTAGGCCGTCATATCCTTCTTTATGGCCTTCAAAAGATTGTCGAAATGGAGTTGTCGCAGTTCGCGTGGCCCATCATTTGTATCAATGATGCCTTGGACTGCCTTGCTGGCTTCCTCTGATCCAAAGATTGACACTCTAGTTTGCCAAAGTGCGAAGGTCTTGCTGTTTTCATCGCTAGGCGTGATTGCCGCCTTATGTAGGGCATCCAACAGTCCAAAATAAGCCTCTCGCTTTTCTTTGTATTGAAGGGCAGACCTATCCTTTTTGGTGGCAAGGATGGTGTCAAGTATTGTTTTAACAATCGCACCGATTCCAAAGGCTCCTAAAACCGCACTCCATTCCATATCATCTCCATGAGAAAGCAATCTGCGATTTTAGTTTGGCTTGACCCGTGAGCCTTGGTCGGGCGTGGCCTGTGTCGGTTTAATCGCCCGCCCCCAACTTGAAGACGGGCTGAATCCTTTTGGGTCGGGCGGCCCTCCACGGTGTGCCGCCATGCCCGCTTCCCATTCGCTGATCAGGCTGGCGGTGGCTTGCTGGCTCCGCTCCGTCTGGATTCGGAAGTTCTCGGCCTCGATGCGGGCGGTCTCGGCTTGGGCCTCGGCGATCTGGCGGTTGGTGCGCAAAATCTCCTTCATCAAACGATCCAAGTCGCGCATCACGTCGGCCATGGTCTTGGGGCTGCCGTCGGCCCGAACGCCTCCGTAATGTTTGGCCGTACAGATGCCAAGCGAATTCACCACGACGCGGCCCATGCGTGAGCGGGGCACAGGGTACTGGCCCATGTGGCGGTTCATCACAAACGCCGTGCGGTTGCGCTTGGCCACTTCTTGGCCTCGGTGGCAGTGTGCGCCGCGCCGCATCATGTCGTGGCAGGCTTTGCCCATGTGAGCGCTAGGCACGGTGGGCAGACCACGATCTGCATGGCTGCGGTGGTCGATGCCGTTCGTGCGTTCGTTGAAGTCGGGTAAGGCCGATTTCATGACTTCGTTCGTCATCTGTACCCACAGTTGGCGCGTGGGTTCCAGCCATTGCTTGCCGTTGAGTTTCTGCGTCTTGACCGCTCCGCCCTTTTTGGGTTCTTTGGGGTTGGCCCGCTTGAACCTAAAAAAAGCAGTTGCCTCTCTGTAAAACCTCGCGAAGGCGCATCCGCTATAGCATAGAGGTCTACAGGAGGGATCACCAAATGGGTGAACACAAACGAGGTATACAAA
>JASGCH010000005.1 GCA_030054245.1 Gammaproteobacteria bacterium
CTACTAATCCTACCATAGAAGATAATATTCTTCCAGTAAATTTTACTGGGATACAAGAGTAAGATATTTTTTCATAAGGATTTGATTTGAATACTATCATCCCACTCCAGATGATAAAAAGAATAAAAACCAACAAGCTAAAAGGTTTAAGCATAAGGGAATAATTTGTTCAATTTAGTAATTATGGTGAATAGTTACTTTTTACATGGCACTTTCATGTAACTGGTTTCAATTTTATAGGTCTATTGCAACCATTTTTATAATTATGTGAATATTTACCAATGAACCATAAAAACGCTACTCAGTGAATATTATGGATATTAATTTATCATTTTGAATGATTAACTGAATCAAATTTAACAAGCCTGATTATCAACTTGTTGTCTTGATATCCAGTGCCAATCATCCGATTATTTTAGAAATCACAAACTTTTATATGATACATAAATTAATTGATCATTTTTATGATTTGGAATGGGGTGGAACCCTTGATACGCTAGCTCTATTGCTTTTGTACAGTGGGCTTATACGATTTATGTATTTAATTTTTTCAGGATACGGTGAATGGTTCCAATGGTTGATGGTGGGAACTTTTTTAACCATGGCGTTTATTTGGTTGTCTTGGCGTATTTTGCAGCCTTTATTTTCAGAGGCTAGTATCCCCAGTCATTGCTTGCTAGAACTTGACCTTCCTCCTACGGTGAAAACTGAACCTAAGATCTTATTGGGGTATTGTTGTCTTTCAGGTCGCCCTTTGCATTTAACCAAAGATGAAATCATGAGACACATCTTGATGGTTGGGCAATCTGGTGTAGGTAAAACCAACTTAGCTTTCTTAATGTTTGACCAACAAATTCAGAATCGTGGGGGAATGATATTTATTGATGGGAAAATCGATTATCAAAACATTGAGAAACTATGGAATTTGGCTGAAAAATATGAACGCGGTAAAGATTTTTTTATTTTGCAACCGGATGATCCGAGCATCAGTCATACCTACAATCCCATTTTGTTTGGTGATGCTGACGAAAAAGCCGATGCTTTGATGTTATTAATTCCGGATACCGAACAAAATGCTGGGGCGGATTATTACAAACAAGAAGCAAAACAAGCTTTAACTTGTATTTTGCAAGCTTTACAAGCCGCTAAAATCGCCTATCACCTGATGGATTTAGCTATATTGTTAAGTGTGCCCAAAGCCTTGCTGGATTTAGAACAACAACTCGCGTTTTGTCAACCGAATGGTCGAGAGCTAAAAGAGTTACAGTTTTTTATGGATAAATTTTCGGTTACGGGTAGCCATCGGATCGATGTAAAAAAATTGCGAGAAGTTTTGGGGGGTATCAGTGGTCGCTTGTTTTCGCTAGGTTCTGGTCATTTTGGTCAAATCATGAATGTTTATGAGCCACAAGTGAAGTTATTGGAATTGGTTTTACAAAACAAAATTTTGTATGTTGCCCTGCCCACCATGGGCAAAGATACTTCAGCAAAAAATTTTGCGAGCTTATTCATCGCCGATTTACGCACCGTAATCGCCAATTTGCAAAAAAAATTGCCTGAAGACAGACCCAATCCACCATTTTTGGTATTTTGTGATGAAGCTGGAAGTTATGTCAACGCATCCTGGGGGCGTATTCCAGAGCAAGCACGGAGTGCGCATATAGCTTTTGTCCCGGCGGTACAAACCAATGCTAATTTCCAAGCGGTGAGTCATGAATTACATCAAATGATTGTCGGTAACTCTTGGGTAAAAATATTCTTTAAGCTGGGTAACCAAGAAACCGCCTTGGAAATTGCCGAATTAATCGGTAAGTCAAAGCGCGTCAAGCGAGCAAAAACTATTTTGCAAACGATGGGTAAAAGTAAGCCCATGGTGGGACCACTGCCTCAAGTTCAATGGGCGAATGGTCACAGTTTAAGCTGGGTGGAGAGTGAGGATGAGCAATATACCGTAAGTCCGGATGACTTAAAGAAATTACCTCCAGGTGAATGTTTAGTGTTAGTCGGGGGAGAAAAGTTGTATCACCTTAAAGTGCCGTTTTTAGACGATTTGAGTCTAGGTCTCGATAAAGGGAAGCTTCATGAATATATCAAACAGGGTATTCCTAGTCCTTTATCAGAAGAATGGCAGCCTGCCCATTATTTTGCAGAACTAAATACCTATATCTATCAATAAATTTATGACCTTGCAATGGAAACTATATATAAGTTTGATAGTGGTAGTATTGATCCTTTGGCTACCGGTGACCCGTCAAGCGACGATTTTTGTATCGATGAAAATAGGGATACCCCTGATTCTTACTTGCCTGAAATGGCTGGCGATTTGGCTATATTGGATGGTTCTCCAGATAGTCATAGCCCATATCGTGGTGATCAAGAATTTGTGTATGCCCCATCGTATCCGATTTCGAAAAATTCTTACCAAAAAATAACCGCTAAAGATTATCCAGCAGGTCCGCAAAGAATGGCTTTTATCTTATTACAAAAAGCCATTCATGGGCTGTTGATTCCCAACATTAATTCAGATAGCCTGGATTTGGCGTATTGTTTTCAGAAATTTGAAAGCCATCAACCAACTTTTTTGGTATGTTGCAAGGTATTGGCTATGCGTCCTGATATTTTACGCTTACGCATACAATTTGAGTGGTGGAGACGGCAGAGTCACTTCGACGCAGAAGTGAAGTTTTCGTTTTGTCCAGTTCCCCAGTTCGTATGGCAACATAAAATATTTGCTTATCATTTACCAGCGATAGCCATTGTGCGCGAAACTTGGCGCCAACCGGGTTTAACTATACCCGATTTATGGGAGAAAATAGAACAATTAGATGGTTACGATGCGTCTAGCTTAGAAACGAGTTTGCAATTATTAAAGAATGACGGCATCATTTCAGTTCACCAACAAAGCCTTTATATGACTGGACGGAACGGGTTGGCTCACGAAACCTTGATGAAATCGGTGAGAAAGCGTAATATGAGTTGGTTAGATTGGTTTGAAGCCGATAATTAAGAGAAAACTGTTGCACCCTCAGGTTCACCGCGCAGAGCCAAGGGCTTAGCTTAGCCAAAGTAATGTATTACAAAGTAGCCGAAACGGTTTAATTGCTTTCAAACAAGACCATACTCTCAATATGTGAGGTTTGTGGAAACATATCCAAAATACGCACTGTTTTACATCGGTAATGGGCTAAGTGTACCAAGATACCAGCATCACGGGCGAGGGTAGCTGGATCACAGCTGACATACAGAATACGCTTTGGAAATACATACCCTGCTTGGGTGCGTAATTCGCTTAAGGATTTGACCAATGCGAGAGCACCTTCACGAGGGGGGTCCAATATCCACATATCAGCCGCTGGGTAATTTTGTAATTTTTCCCGGTCCATAGTAAACAAATTATCGGTTTGATAGTCAACCTCGGCCAACCGATGCCCTAATTTTTGGTTTAGCACATAATTTTCTTTTGCTCTGCTGACCAAGGGGGTGTTTCCTTCAACGCCTAATACATATTGGCATTGAGTGGCTAAGGCTAAGGTAAAATTGCCCAAACCACAAAACCAATCGATGGCTCTATCGCTAGGACTAGGCTTGAGCTGGGATATGGCCGTTTTGAGCATCAATGGGTTGATGAAGGGGTTGATTTGGATAAAATCTGTTGGCTTAAAATAAATTCTTAGCCCCTTAAAAGGGAGTTCAAAATACAATTGGGTGTTGACAGCTTGGTCCGGTAACAAATAGATTGAATCTGGACCTTTGGGTTGCAACCACCATTGAATTTGATGGATGCTACCGAATTTGCGTAAATGGTCGAGGTCTTTGGCATGGAGGGGTTCTAAGTTCCTCAGTACCAGCGCCACCGTTTCGCTACCACAAGCCACTTCAATTTGTGGACAACTACTTTTTGCCTCAAAATTGCCAAACATTTCTTGTAAATAAGGTAAAAGGCTGGCGACTTTTGGATGCAAAATATGACAATACTGCATATCAGCGACATAACTGCTTTTTCTTTCATGAAACCCCACCAATACCTTAGATTTGGCGGGTACAAACCGCACGGATAGTCGTGCTCGTGCACGGTAAGCAAACACCGGACCTTCGATGGCGGGTAATATTTGTTCGGGAACCACTTTGCCTAATCGTTGTAAGCAGTCTTCCAAACTTCGTTGCTTGATGGCGAGTTGCCCCAAAGCAGACAAATGTTGCATGGTACAACCCCCACACGATTCTCGTTGTAAACCAAAATAACTACAACGGGGTTCAACCCGCTGGTAAGAGGGTTTCATGAGGGTATCCAATTTAGCCAATTCCCAAGAATTCTTCTTTTTATAGGTTTGGGCATATACCGCTTCTTGATGGATGGCACCTTCAATAAACACTACTTTGCCTAGGCTGTTCAAAGCAATAGCTCTGCCTTCTAAATCCATCGTGTGAGGGTGAAGTAGTTCAGGGTATGGGTTGGTTTGGCTAATTTTTGTGGACATTTCGCTGTGTAAGGGTTTATTCTTATTTAAGTATATTGGGCTAGTTACCTATGCGTTATGGTTAACAGCGGTGCAATGGCCTTGATTTTAAAGGGGATTTAACCAAATCTGAAAATATTCTGACCAATGACTATGATATTCTGGGTCTTTATGGTACCAAGCCAACAATTTTTGTTGTACTAAAAGCTCTTCTTGGTCTAATTCTTCGGCAGTAATATACCCGCGCATTAGGCAAAAGCGTAAAAATAACAGGTAGGTATTGAGTACATCGGTTTCACAATACTGCCGAATCGTCTGTAATTTTCCTTGTAAAAAAGCCTCGTGAACTTGACTTCCGTCGAGCCCTAACTTTCCGGGATAACCACACAGCTTGGCTAGCGCGTCTAAGGGAGCATTGGCGTTGCCTTGATAACGGGCTAACACATCCATTAAATCGAGGTGTTTATGATGGTAGCGATTAATATAATTGTTCCATTTCGAATCCGAATGGCTTCTTTCACCTTGTGACCAATATTGCGGGGCAGACACTTTGTGTTGCAAGCCGCGATAGTGTAAAACGGGCAAATCAAACCCACCACCATTCCAGCTGACCAGTTGCGGTGCATATTTGCTAAACAATTGAAAATATTCTTGAATGATTTGAGCTTCTTCCAAGTCGCTGGTGGCGGTATAGGACTGCATGCGTAAATTGTCTTGGTCTCTGAATAGACACGAGATGACAATCACTTTATGCACATAATGGGGTAAAAAAGTACTATTTTTACCCTCAGCTTGTCTTTTCTTGTGCCAGGTTGGTTCAACCTCGGAATCGGGTATATGGTCGTTTAGAGCGAGTAGCTTTCTGAGACCTGCAATATCAGGTATGGTTTCTATATCAAAAACTAAAATCGGGGTAGCTGTTAAATCATTCACGGTTTGGCAGGTAAATACAAGAACGGATTGACAGGCTTTCCTGCCACACGAATTTCAAAATAAAAAGGATGGGGTTGGTTGGCATCGACGGTAGCTATTTTTTGCCCCTTATGAACCTGTTGTTGCTCTTTGATCAAAATTTGTTTGACTTGTGCATATACAGTTAAAGTATTCGGGTCGTGGCGTAATAAAATAAAATTTCCATAGCCCTTGATGCCTTGACCTGCAAACTCCACTTTTCCAGCTGAACTGGCTAGGATGTCGCTATCAGTCACACTGGCTATTTTAAGCCCTTTGTTTTTAGATGGATTAAAGGGATCGGTGATGGTACCTTCAAGCGGCCAGACAAAGTCTTTGACAGAGACAGTTGTTGAAGGGGATGGCAAGTTGGATGAAGACAACTCGGGAGTCGTTTTAGAAGCTAATGGCTCTAATTTTTGGGTAGCGTTAGGGGTTGGGGTGATTTTGGTTTCAGTTGTGGCATTAAATGCCGTCGAGTGGGGAGTGCTAGGTGACGACTGGATGGGTGGTGGAGTGGGAGCAGTGCCCACTACGGTGGGCTTGGGCGTAGTCGGTACAGATTGAATCGAACCCGCGTGTATGGTTGTTACGGTATTCTCAGGATTGGGAGGAATGATTCTTAAAAGTTGATCAACTTCTATGCGATTGGGGTCGGTAATGTGGTTCCAAGCAACCAGATCTGTCATTTTGATATTCAAAGATCCGCTGATTTTAGTTAAAGTATCGCCGCGTTTTATCAGATAATACCCCGGTGGGACTGGCACGGGACTGACCAAGGGAATAGGCAAGGGGGAGGGCG
The DNA here is from genome assembly GCA_030054245.1 of Gammaproteobacteria bacterium. Classification (GTDB taxonomy): domain Bacteria; phylum Pseudomonadota; class Gammaproteobacteria; order Burkholderiales; family Burkholderiaceae_C; genus JASGCH01. Next base: position 6,211 of record JASGCH010000005.1, read on the forward strand.
GTGTATGGTCTGTTGGGGTAACGGCAGAGGGGGGAGGTTGACTAGGGATTAAGGGGGAGCTAGTGACATTTCTAGATGCTTCGGTAACCGGAACGGTGGATGTTAGGGACACCGAATTACAGGCATATAGGAGCCAAGTGGTTGATGCGATGACGATGATTTTAAATACAGCATTCATGGGGATTTCATTTCACAAAGTAATCAGATCGTTGCTCCATCGGGTTCATCGCGGCAGTTCAATGGCTACATGATGCGGGTTACTCCTAGATAAACGCTCGATAAATTCCGCCGGTTGCACCCTTTGGCAGGGTGACACGGTAACCCAAGGTGCATCAGTCTTTATATGCGAGAATAGCGGCCACCGGTGTAACCGCGGCGTAGCCGATGGTGCAACAGTCTTGGTAAGACTGTTGCACAACCTCGGTGAGCTGTCATAATTACAAGGCTTAGCGGCACGCAACCAGCGGAATTTACTCGGATGTAAATGAGCTGGTGAGTACCGCATAACTTGTCCATTGGCAGTGTAACCGGTTGAGCAACAGTCTTTTGGTTGTGGAATAGTCTTAATGAGATTATAACATGCCCTGATGATTTAGGTAGCAAGGGCAAATGAATCCGTGTTTCTGTAAGGAAATTTCGCTGGTTGCACCTTGGGGTCTGGCCATTAGGTAGCTTGCGGTGCAACGGTCTTGTGAGAATGCGAGGGTTTTACACCCCGGCGGAATGGAGGAGGGGGTGTGCTACTACGGTGAGATCAGCAACTGTATGACTCAACAAGTACCTGGTAGGAGTGGTACAAACTGTACCTCATCTAAGTGTTGGTAGCTTAGCCCTTGGGGGGTTTTGTCCATGACCAAAATGCGTTGTTGATTTTCCGTACCAAATGGCATGACCAAACGACCTCCTATGGTTAATTGCTCGAGTAATTTAGTCGGAACTTCAGGGCTGGCGGCGGCTAAGATGATGCCTTCAAAAGTAGTCGGATTGGCCGTTTGATTTGCCGCCGAATTGAACCATCCAGCGCTACCATCTTGATGCCATAAGCGTAGGTTCTGGTAACCCATTTGCGTTAGACGAGTTTTTGCCTCGGAATGTAACAAATAAATCCTCTCTAAGCTATAAACTTCTTGTGCTAAATGACTCAGTAGGGCGGTTTGATACCCACAGCCCGTACCAATTTCTAAGATTTTTTGACATTTTCCATGTTGCTTGGCGTAGTCACTTTGCATTAAAAGCGACAACATTTTGGCGACGAGACTGGGTTTGGAAATAGTTTGTTGTGAACCAATGGGTAATACAGCATCGGTATAAGCTTTGCTAGCCAACGCCATGTCCACAAATAAATGCCGGGGTACTTTCACCATAGCTACCAAGACCTGTGGTTCTAGTGGATGTAATGGATCAGCCAAGGCCAACTGATCGATAAATCTTTGCCTGAGGACTTGACTGTCAAATCCGATATTATCCGCTGGTACATAATGAAAGCCAACGGGTTTGACTGGGTCACGATAAAATTTTGGGATCGAATTGGACATGGGGATACTAGGCGAGCGCCTAAGATAGGTTGAAGCCACTTTTCCAATTCTCAAGCTGGTGATAATCGGTTAAATCTATTTGTAAAGGAGTTATTGATATATTTCCCATAGTTGTTGCATAAAAATCAGTGCCGATATCGGCATCTTTGGCACCACCGGCTTGCCCAATCCAATACATAGTGTCACCAAATGGATTCACTTGTTTGATGATCTTTTGGGCAATATGTCGGCGTCCCAAGCGACAAACCTCAAATTTTCCCAATTGTTCCAGAGGTAAATTAGGGATATTGACATTAAATAACCAAGGATGTACGGGTTTATTTTGCAACCAGCCGTGTTCGATAATGTGCTTGAGTAACTCCCCCATTTTTTGGGCCGCGTCTTCGAGATACAACCATCCCTTATCTACTTGCGAAACAGCGATAGCCGGGATACCCATTAAATAACCCTCCATGGCGGCGCCAACCGTTCCAGAATAGATGGTATCATCCCCCATATTGGCACCATTGTTGATACCAGATATGACCAAGTCGGGTTTATCCGCGATTAAACCAGTTAAAGCAATATGGACGCAATCTGCCGGTGTTCCATTGATAAAATAAAAACCATTGTCAGCTTTTCTGACATACAGAGGGTTTAAAATAGTCAAAGAATTGGATTTAGCACTGTTGTTTTTATGAGGAGCCACAACATCGACCTGACCAAATTTTTGTAATACCTTATGCAGAGTTACAATGCCAGGTGCTAAATAGCCATCATCATTGGCTAATAAAATTTTTAATGACATGGGTTTGTTTTTAAATGAAGGGACAGAACATAAAGTACGCTGGGAGCTATTTTAGCAGAAACAGCCAGTGGTGGGGTGATTAGCAAGACCGTTGCGTCGCGGGTCGCTATAATAATCAGATATCCATTTGCTTTTAGCGGAATTGACGGAGTGTGCATTGAGGGATGCGCCACATAAGGCAGTCACTAGGCAGTATGGGTGCAACCGATGGTGTAAAGGTCTCATTATTTTTTTAGCTTTGTAAAAATGGAAAATATTACGATTTCAAAAATTGCTTCCCCAGAGAGTGTAAAACAAGTCGGCCTTATTCGATTGAATAGGCCTAAGCAACTCAATGCCTTGAGTCCTGAATTAATGGTTGAATTGGGGCAGTCCCTGTTGCAATTGGACGCCGATGAGGAAGTGGGATGTATCATTATTACCGGTAACGACAAGGCATTTGCCGCTGGGGCTGATATTGGTGTGATGGCAAATTATGGTTTTGCCGATGTTTACAAACAGGATTACATCACCAAAAATTGGGAAACCATACAAAAAGTGCGAAAACCCGTCATCGCCGCGGTGGCTGGGTTTGCTTTAGGGGGAGGATGCGAATTGGCGATGATGTGTGATTTTATCATTGCCGCCAACAACGCCAAATTTGGTCAACCCGAAATAAAACTAGGCATTATTCCAGGTGCTGGTGGGACGCAACGATTGACTCGCTTCATTGGTAAAGCCAAAGCCATGGAAATGATCTTGACGGGGCGCATGATGTCGGCCGACGAAGCCGAAAGGCTGGGGTTGGTTTGCCGGGTGGTGGCTTTGGAAGAGCTTTTGTCTGAAAGTTTAAAAACGGCTTTTCTGATCGCCGGCAATGGCTTATTGGCCGTCATGGCGGCGAAAGAAGCGGTAAACAAAAGTTTTGAGACCAGCTTAGCCGAAGGGGTCATGTTTGAGCGACGCTTGTTCCACGCCTTATTTGCCACCCAAGACCAAAAAGAAGGAATGTTGGCTTTTGTCGAAAAAAGAGCCGCAAAGTTTAGCGATAGTTAAAAGACTATTGTGGCATCGGCTGGTGCCGCTCAACAAGCTACCAAAGTACAAGGATTAGCGGAGCGCAACCAGCGAAGGTTACTGAAAGGATCATTCGCTAGTAAGCACCGCACAGCATAGTAGTTTGGTAGTGCATCCGGTGGTGTAACGGTCTTTATTCAGGACAAAGATTGGAGGATACACAAAATACCAAATCTTGTGCGTAAAAATGAAGGAATATCTAATATAATGCGACCATACGCCAATAGGACGAGTTTTTTGAGAAACTTATATCCTAAATGATAAGCCCGTTGCACCATCGGCTACGCCGCGGTTACACTGCCAAATTACTGCGTTATGTATGTGCCTCAGTTCGTTGCGCTATCCATGGGGATTCCGCTCCCAGTCTCGCATATACTCAATATGAGACCTTTGCACAACCTCGGCGAACTGTCAAAGTACAAGGCTTAGCGGTCGCCCCAGCCTTGACTTTGGTAGCTCGTGGAGCGGCGTAGCCCATGGCGCAACAGTCTTTTTTATGAATTATTTTTTATCCCAGATTACCCAGTAGCAAGCAATTGGCAATTTGGTAGGTTACCGGCACATTGCTCGATTGGTTCTGGGGACTAATTTTGCTCAATATTGGGTTCAAAAAAACCATTTCGCATAGATAAGACTTTTGCTCGACCTAGGAAAAAATTGCAAGGGTTTGTATTTTTTAATAAATTTTACAAATTTTGAGAATTTCTAAGCTACAGTAACCTACTCTCAGGGGATTTTTTCATATTTTCAGTGCCTTTATTAAATGAGCACCTATCCCCTTCATGATAAACTGGGCATGAACTTTGACAGCTCACCGAGCGGCGTAGCCGATGGTGCAACAGTCTTTTTCTTATAGATCAAGTCCGCAAGGTTTGAAACTGTTGCAGGATAGCCGGGTTTTCTAGGGTAGAAATATCTTGCGTAATAGGTTCTTCTCGGGCGATGGAGCGTAAGAGCCTACGCATAATTTTTCCGGATCGGGTTTTGGGTAAATTATCGCCAAAACGAATGTCTTTGGGTTTAGCAATAGGACCTATCATCTTGCCTACATGGTCGCGTAGTAGTTTGGCGATGCGCTCAGCTTCTTGTGGTTCAGGTCGTGCGCCTTTTAATACAACAAAAGCGCAGATAGCTTCGCCCGTGGTTTCATCGGGTCGGCCGACTACGGCCGCTTCAGCTACCCAGTCGGTGCAACTAACTAGGGCGGATTCAACCTCCATAGTGCCCATTCTGTGTCCAGATACATTCAAAACATCGTCGATGCGTCCGGTAATGGTAAAGTAACCGGTGGCTGGATCGCGCACAGCACCGTCTCCAGCCAAATAATAGGTTCCACCTAAATTATCCGGAAAATAACTGTTCTTATAGCGCTCTGCATCACCCCAAATGGTACGGGCGAGTGCTGGCCAAGGTTTTTTGATCACCAACAAACCGGCGACACCGTGAGGCACTTCGGCTCCGGTTTCATCTACTACACAAGCGTCTATACCGGGAAAAGGAAGGGTACACGAGCCAGCCACTAAGGGCGTAACTCCTGGCAATGGGGTGAGTACTTGACCTCCAGTTTCGGTTTGCCAAAAGGTATCGAGTAAGGGGCAACGACCACCTCCTACATGCTGATAAAACCATTCCCAGGCCGCTGGGTTAATGGGTTCACCAGCACAAGCGATCAATCGCAGAGAACTTAAATCATAATTTTTTGGGTGCTCGTCCAAGTTACTTTCGTTTAATTTAATGAGGCTACGGATTGCTGTGGGCGCGGTATAAAAAACACTCACTTTGTGCCTTTGAATGATCTCCCAAAAGCGACCACTGTGAGGGTAAGTAGGAATGCCTTCAAAAATCATTTGGGTACTGCCTAGACATAGGGGACCGTATAGCGCATAAGTATGTCCGGTAATCCAACCGATGTCGGCGGTGGTCCAGATAATGTCGCTTGGTTTATAATCAAAGGTCCAATCTGTGGTCAACGCCGCATGTAATAAGTAGCCGGCGGTAGCGTGCTGGATACCCTTAGGTTTACCGGTTGAGCCAGAAGTATAGAGTAAAAACAGGGGGTGTTCGCTATCCACCCAAACGGGATCACATTGATCTTTTTGGGGTTCTACCCATTCCTTAAAAGTAACATCACGACCTGCCTGATAGGAGGTGGTATCAGAAGTTCTTTCTACGGTCAAAACATGCTTGACACTTGGGCAAGGACCCAACAACAAAGCCTCGTCCACGATAGCTTTGAGTTTGGTGGGTTTTCCACCACGCATCTGTACATCGGCGGTGATAATTAATTTGGCTTGCATGTCAACGATTCTGTCATAGACTGAGGTGGTAGAAAACCCGCCAAATATGACTGAATGTATGGCTCCAATGCGCGCACAAGCCAACATGCTGGCGATAGCTTCGATGGAAACTGACAGATAAATGATGACTCGGTCGCCTTTTTCGACCCCTAGTTGTTTCAGTGCGTTGGCAATTTGACAAGTTTTTGCTAACAACTGGGTGTAGGTCAGTTTTTTAACTTGTCCGTTGTCGGCTTCAAATATCAGTGCGGTTTTACCTCCTCTGCCTGCTAATACATGCCTATCCAGACAGTTGAATGAGGCGTTTAATTGACCTTCTTCAAACCATTTAAAAAAGGGTGCTTGGGAGTCGTTCAAAGCCGTGGCGAAGGGTCTCTGCCAAGACAGCAAACGGTTAGCTTGAAAAGCCCAAAAATCAGCAGAGTTTTCTTGTGCCCACTGACTTATGGCTTGATAATCTTCCAAACCTCGTAGGTTGGCTTGTTTGACAAAATGGGCATACGGTTGATAAAGGGTGGGGGCACTCATAATGAATCAAAAAAGTGAGTATAAAACCAATGACCGATTTAATTGGTCTCAGACAATTGGACCAAAATCGCTGGGTTTTCTAGGGTAGAAATGTCTTGGGTAATGGGCTCTCCCTTAGCAATGGAGCGCAATAAGCGACGCATGATTTTCCCTGATCGGGTTTTAGGTAGATTATCACCAAAACGAATATCCTTGGGTTTAGCAATAGGTCCTATGATTTTTCCAACATGATCGCGCAATTTTTGGGCTATTTTATGGGCTTCTTCTCCTTGGGGGCGCTGAGTTTTTAACACCACAAAGGCACAGATGGCCTCACCTGTGGTTTCATCTGGACGCCCAACTACCGCGGCCTCTGCTACTAATTCGGAAAAACTGACTAAAGCCGATTCAATTTCCATAGTCCCCATCCTATGACCCGAAACATTTAAAACATCGTCTATGCGTCCGGTAATGGTGAAATAGCCAGTTTCGGCGTCTCTGACAGCGCCGTCTCCAGCTAAATAGTATTTGCCTTGGAAATAATCTGGAAAATAGCTATTTTTGAAGCGTTCATCGTCTCCCCAAATCGTGCGCATCATAGACGGCCAAGGTTTTTTAATGACCAACATTCCAGATTGCCCCCAAGGTAGTTCTTCCCCCGTGTCGTCCACAATAGTGGCTTGAATACCTGGAAAGGGCAGGGCACACGAACCGGCTACCAAGGGTGTAGCACCTGGCAGAGGTGTGATGACATGCCCGCCAGTCTCAGTTTGCCAAAATGTGTCCAATACAGGGCATTGCTTTTGACCGACATGTTCAAAGTACCATTCCCAAGCTGCCGGATTGATGGGTTCACCCACGGATCCTAAAATACGCAAGGATGCTAAATTATAATTTTTCGGGTGCTGTTCAGGGCTAGCTTCATTGAGTTTTATCAAAGTTCTAATGGCTGTAGGCGCTGTATAGAAAATACTCACGCGATGTTTTTCAATGATTTCCCAAAATCTTCCGCTATGTGGGTAGGTAGGAATACCTTCAAATATAACTTGGGTACCGCCTAATGAAAGGGGACCATAAACCATGTAAGTATGCCCAGTAATCCAACCTATGTCGGCAGTACACCAAAAAATGTCGGTGAATTTTAAATCAAAGGTCCAAGAAGTGGTTAAGGCCGCGTGTAGCAGATAACCTGCTGAAGAATGCTGTACCCCCTTGGGTTTACCGGTTGATCCTGAGGTGTAGAGTAAAAACAAAGGGTGTTCAGCGTTGACCCATTCAGGTTCGCAGTAAGCCACATGCCGGTTAATAAGGGGTTCAAAAGACAGATCCCTAGGGTTATGGAGGATTTGGTCTTGACTATATTTTTCAAAAACCAAGACTCTTTGTACACAAGCACAATCTTCGGTATCTAGCGCTTCATCGACCACCGATTTGAGGGGTAATTGTTTTCCACCACGCATTTGATAATCTGCGGTGACGATTAATTTGGCTTGCATGTCTACCACACGATCGCGTATCGAATGAGCAGAAAAGCCACCAAAAATAACTGAGTGGATGGCTCCAATGCGGGCACAAGCTAACATACAAGCGATAGCATCTATAGAAACCGACAAATAGATAATAACTCGGTCGCCTTTTTTAATACCTAGAGTTTTATATACATTGGCGATTTGGCAGGTTCTGGCTAATAAATCTTTGTAAGTAATTTTTTGGCAACTACCATCATCTTTTTCAAAGATAAAAGCAATTTTTCTTCCCATACCCTTGGCTACATTGCGATCCAAACAATTTACCGATACATTGAGTTCGCCGTCATAAAACCACTTATAAAATGGCGGGTTACTTTGGTCTAGTATTTTGGTGAAAGGTTTGTACCAATCGATGACACGGTTGGCTTGTTGCGCCCAATACGCCTCATAACTTCTATTAGCTTTCTTACACAACTCGAGGTAAGCCTCCATATGGGGTATTTCGGCGTTTTTGCTGATATTTTCAAAAGGGGGGTAAACTGTAGTCATAATAGGCTGTGTATTAAATTGTGGGTAATTTGGGTCTCTCTAAGCGTAAAGTTACTGGTTTGAAAATCAGCAACAAAATACTTTAAGGCCATTTTGACAGATAAAAAAGCCAATTCTTGCCAAGGTAAGTTATCTAATGAAAAAAACTCAATTTTTTCGGTTTCGTGTCCAAAATCCGCCAAATTATTTTGTAGTAGAGCTCTATAAAAGAAATGTACTTGATTAGCTACAATGACATTGACTATACAATATAAATCTAGGAGCTTTACTTCAGCCCCCGATTCTTCCAAAGTTTCTCTCTTTGCACCAGCTTGCAAGCTTTCTCCTAACTCTAAGAAGCCAGCTGGTAAAGTCCAATATCCTTTGCGTGGCTCAATATTGCGTAAACACAACAATAATTGATTATCTTCGGTCAATGGAATAGTGCCCACTACATTGAGTGGATTTTTGTAAAATATTTGCTGACATTGGGTGCAAACATCACGCAACCTAGTGTCACCGTCGGAGGGCATTGATTTATGGGTGGGAGCGGCACATCGACTACAAAATTTCATAGTGTAAGCGTGGTTAGGTTGGCACGATGAGTGATCGTAACAAGACTAAAGGATACCCAGACTTAAAGAAGGGCGTCAAAAAATCTAGAGAATCGTTGGGATTATAATGTAAATTGAGCCAAACTAGAAGGGGATACGGATTAAAATAAGCGGTGTATGGCTATTTAGATATGGCGTATTTTTGCGGTTAGTATGGCTGAAGATATGCTATGCAGGGACTCTAAAGATTCTCGTGCTTTTGTCTAGCAGATGTGCTAAACGGTTAAAGTACTGCTTGGGTCAACACCTCGCCAGCGAATTGGTCATTCTGCTGGCTTTCTGGATCATTTGGAGCGCTCGTGACCAAACAGTCTTTTGGTGCAGTATTCTGTCAGAATAAAACCATTTTGTTTTTTGTAAACTCAATCTAAGTATGTGTTTTTTAGCTGTGGATATAGGAAATACACGATTAAAATGGGCACTTTATGAGCATATAGAACCGACTTCTCCTATTTTAAACCAAGGTTCGGTATATTTAGAGCAAATTGACTCATTAGCTGAACATCACTGGAAACAATTACCTATTCCAACCAGTATGTTAGGTTGTGTAGTGGCCAATAAAGCCGTTAAAAATCGTACGGAAGAGCAACTCGAATTATGGGATATAAACCCTCAGTGGGTAGTCCCTAACCGTACTGAGGCAGGGGTCGTCAATTTATACGAGCAACCCCATCGCTTAGGTGCCGATCGATGGCTGGCAATAATCGGCGCTCGCTCTCGATTGGTGCGTAGCCATTTACCATTTCCTCGTCCTATATTGGTGATTATGGTGGGAACGGCCGTCACCATTGAAGCTATTTCAGCTAACGGAGAATTTCTTGGTGGGTACATATTACCGGGACATGGCCTTATGTTGAAGGCCTTAGAATCCGGGACTGCAGGCTTGTATGTACCGACGGGTGTAGTACAAGAGTTTCCGCGCAATACCAGTGATGCTTTAACGAGTGGAGGGACTTATGCTATTGCAGGTGCGGTTGAAATTATGTATAAATTTTTACAGAAAAACAGTCGATTAGACCCGGTGTGTTATATGACAGGTGGTGCCGCTTCTAAAGTTTTGCCCTATGTTGATTTGGAGATACAGCAAACGGACAGTTTGATTTTTGAGGGTTTGTTAGAAGTGGCTTATCGAAGGCAACATCGACACACCAACCTCATGAATTTGATTCCACGATCCTAGAAAGGCGGGGAGAATAGCTACCGGCGCAACGGTTTTTGTGAAGGTAGGAGGGTTTGGTGGACCGAAGGAGAGTCGAACTCCCGACCTCTGCATTGCGAACGCAGCGCTCTGCCAACTGAGCTATCGGCCCGGTATGAGACCTTGGTGCCGACGGCTACGCCGCTCGGTGCCAAGGTTTCGGTATGTTACTTGTGAACAATTTTTTTATTATAATCGACTGCGTTGCATTTTATGAATCATGGTTTAACAAAACATCCCTCCCATAGTACCACCCATTCATCGGCTCCACAAAAATTAATGGTCGAGTTGGCAAACCGATCTTATCCGATTTACATTGGCTCAGATTTGCTGGCTAATCCGCTTATTTTTGCGGATGTTCCGTCAGCCTCCCAAGCCGTGATCGTGAGTAACCAAACGGTCGCCACTTGGTATCTATCGGCTTTACATGGAATTCTTAAGGAAAAATACCCAACGGTCATACCCATAGTTATTCCAGATGGAGAGGAATATAAGAATTTAACCGTTTTTGAACAGGTCATTAGCCAACTTTTAGAGCATACTTGTGATAGAAAAACCGTATTATTTGCCCTAGGGGGAGGTGTTGTTGGCGACTTAACTGGTTTTGTCGCGGCTTGTTATATGCGGGGTGTACCCTATATTCAAATTCCTACCAGTCTTTTGGCACAAGTTGATTCTTCGGTCGGAGGAAAAACCGCCATCAATCATACAAAAGGTAAAAATATGGTCGGGGCTTTTTACCAGCCAGCCATGGTTGTCTGTGATTTAAAAACCTTATTATCTTTGCCTAAACGAGAATACTTGTCTGGATTAGCCGAAGTGGTTAAATACGGTGCGATTATGGATATGCGGTTTTTTTCTTGGTTGGAAGCTCATATTGAGCCGATATTGAATATGCGTATGCCAGAGCTGGCTTTTATAGTTGAAAGAAGCTGTCGCATTAAGGCGCAGATTGTGGCGATGGATGAAACTGAAAACCATATTCGTGCTTGGTTAAATTTTGGTCATACGGTAGCGCATGCTATTGAAGTGGGACTGGGTTACGGACAGTGGTTACACGGTGAGGCCGTGGCCTGTGGTATGGTGGTGGAAACCTATATAGCTCAGAGCTTAGGGTTGGTCACCGAACATTTTGTCGAACGATTAAAGCATTTACTACAAGCGTTCGATCTACCAACCAGCCTACCTCAATTACCAGCTGAAGATTATTTATCTATCATGCGATTAGATAAAAAATCTATCGCCGGAAATATTCAGTTTGCCTTGGTTGATGGTCAGGGCAAAGCGAGTGTGGTAAGCGTAAAAGATCAAGATATTTATGCTTTGTTGCAAACTTTGTTGCGCGCATAAGTTTAAGACGCTTGCACCGCTGTTCTTGTCCTAAGGACAAGAAGACGCAAGCCGATGGTGCAACCGTCTTAATCTAGAGGTTTCAGTTATGCAAACTTTGGGTAAACTATTGCCGATATGGAGTTTAGGGTTAAATCATCATA
>JASGCH010000158.1 GCA_030054245.1 Gammaproteobacteria bacterium
AAATTTATGGGGGAACAAAACAACCCAGGCGATTCAATCGACTATCTTATTCCGCAATCAACTTCACCAACTGGCGGATATACAACTAATTCTTTGCAGGACTATATGGGCCTGCCTACTGTTAATCAAATTGGAGCTGCTGCCACAATTTCTCATAGCGCCTTGCATTTACGCGCTTATAACTTGATATGGAATCAATGGTTCCGTGATCAGAATTTGCAAGATTCTGTCCCGGTACCTACGGACGATGGTCCTGATACTTATTCTGATTTCACATTATTACGTCGAGGCAAACGCCACGACTACTTTACATCAGCTCTTCCTTGGCCTCAAAAAGGAGATGCTGTTTCTATTCCACTAGGTACGACTGCACCTGTTTTATCTACTGGTACTAATATTTATTTAAGTACTAATACTTCAAATTACACTAATATTGCTACTAATACTGATTGGGGTGCTGCTTTTAGGCCCATTTCTACTGGTGGTGGTTCTTTAGACAACAGTACTCCTTTTAAATTTACTGGCGGTACTGTTTCTGGAGTATCAGCTGCTGGTTTGTATGCTGATTTATCTGATGCAACTGCTGCAACTATTAATGCTTTACGTGAATCTTTCCAAGTTCAACGATTGCTCGAACGCGATGCTCGCGGAGGTACCCGATACACCGAAATCATTCGTTCACACTTCGGTGTTATTTCTCCTGATGCACGCCTCCAACGCCCCGAATATTTGGGCGGAGGCTCAACTCCTATCATCATCAATCCAGTCGCTCAAACGAGCGGTACTGGTCTTACCGGTGGTACTTCACCACTCGGTAATCTTGCCGGTGTCGGAACAGCGCTAGCGTCGAACCACGGCTTTACTCAAAGCTTTACGGAACACGGCGTTATTATCGGTATGGTTTCCATCCGCGCCGACTTAAACTATCAACAAGGTCTCCGCAGAATGTGGAACCGCAAAACTCGCTATGATTTCTATTTCCCTGTATTCGCTCATTTGGGCGAACAAGAGGTTCTTAATAAAGAAATCTATGCAACTGGTACTTCAACAGACGATCAGGTCTTTGGTTACCAGGAACGATGGGCTGAATATAGATATCACCCATCACAAATTACCGGATATTTCCGGTCTACAGCGCCAACTACGTTGGACGCTTGGCATTTAGCGCAAAAATTTACTGCGCTGCCTACACTATCTGATACTTTTATTGAAGATAGACCTCCCGTTGACCGAGTAGTCGCTATTGGCGAATCGGCAAACGGAAAACAATTCATCTTTGATTCTTTCTTTCAGATAAGAACTGCCAGACCTATGCCTTTGTACTCCGTACCTGGCTTAATCGACCACTTCTAAACTTTAGGTTGTCGAGTTCCTTTGGGAACTCGATAACCCCCCGAAGGGAAAAACAATGCTTGGTGCAATACTCGACATACTTGGTGCAAAAAATAGGCAAGAAGACGCTCAGGCGTTTTCTGCTCAACAATATGCAACTAGATATCAAACACAAACAGAAGATATGAAGAAAGCGGGTATCAACCCTATGCTTTCAGTATCTTCAGGGGCTGGATCACAGCCCACATCAACAGCTGCCACACCTGCCAGCAATTTCACACAATCAGAACTTAATAGGGCTCAAATTAAAAATATTGAAGCCCAAACTGAACTTAATAGCGCTAACGCAGCGAAAGCTCGCGTAGAAGCGCAAGTAGCGGAACGCTTTGGACATCCACAAGCTGAAGCTCAATTAAGTAACACAATGGCCCAGGCGGGCCTTACATCACAACAGATCGGCAAAGTCGATCAAGAAACGCGCAATGTTATTGCGCAAATTCAAAATACTAAGGATGAAAACGAACGTATTCATGCAACTATTACTTATTTAAAACGTCAAGCAGATATGCTTAACGAAACAACAATTACAGAACCAGTTAAACGTGATCTTTTGAGACAACAAGCTCAAAAAGTAATTAACGAAACTGGTCTTACTGCGTTAGACCTTCAAGCTGCCAAGGATCTTGGCAATATTGGTCGTGAAACGCAACAAGTTAAACCATTACTCGACATTCTTCGAGCACTTATTCGAAAGTAAAACAAAATGTTTATACGTTCTCCATATAACTATGATACAGATGAAGCATCAAATGCATCATCTGTTAATACGTTTTCTCAAACGAAAACACAACAACAATTCAAAGACGAGTGCAATATTAATCGCATCGTCTCTCAATACGCTAAAGGCGTAATGCCTATTGGTAACGCTTACCAGCCGTTACCAGAAGACTTTTATGAAGTCACTGACTACCAGGCAGCGATGAACAAGGTTCGTCGCGCCCAAGAGACCTTTGAAGGTCTCAATTCAAATATCAGGGCTCGTTTCGATAACGACCCTGGACAATTCGTTGACTTTGTCACGAATCCTGCTAATCTAGAGACCGTGAGGGAACTTGGATTAGCACCTAAACCCACACCGTCACCTAGCCCGAAGGGACCCGACGAAGTCGGGGCACAGTAGACCTACTTGATGTCTACTGTGCTAGGTGACACCAACTTACTTGGTTCAACTACAAAACTAAAGGAAATTTGAAAAATGAAACCTCTTTCACGCTATGGCGTTTCCAAACATAAAAGCGCAAAGCGCTTTAAACACAACATTAAAACAACGGCTGCGGCTAACATGCGTAGTAACCCTATGCGTGGTGGATTCCGCTTCTAATTAATTAAAAATCCATGCCCCGAAAGGGGCTGAAAGGATATATGCCTTGTTATTACCCTCTGTCTGCGGTGAAAACCGAAGACGGAAACATTAAATTCAATCCTCGTTCGGGCGAGGGTGATCCAATGAAACTCCCATGCGGTCAATGCATGGGCTGTCGAATAGACCGATCCAGAATGTGGGCGGTCAGATGCATGCATGAGGCATCTCAATTCGAAAAAAACTGCTTTATTACACTTACGTACGCGCCAGAACACCTTCCAAAAAACGGTGATCTACACTATGAACACTTTCAAAAGTTCATGAAACGTTTACGCAAAGCAAACCAAAATGCGAATATTCGCTTTTATATGTGCGGAGAATATGGGGACGAATTTAAACGACCACATTTTCACGCCATACTTTTTAACTATGACTTCAAGGATAAATATGCACACAAAGTCAACCACAACGGAGATACCATCTATCGTTCGCCACACTTGGAAAGCCTCTGGCCTTTTGGACACTCCTCCGTCGGCACCGCGACGGAGACATCCGCTGCTTACGTGGCCCGCTATGTCACTCAAAAAGCTACTGGACGCGTACAAGACATCAATCCAAAAACCGGAGAACCTTATAGAGAAATCTATTACCGGGGAATTGATCCTGAATCCGGCGAGCGTGTATACGTCAAACCGGAATTCAACAAAATGTCACTCAAACCCGGAATTGGACAAAATTGGTTCGATAAATACTATGAAGACGTTTACCCGTCTGACTCCGTCCGGCTTCGTGACGGACGACGTATTAAACCACCTCGTTATTACGACAAAAAATACGATGCGATAGAACCTTATGAGTTCGAAGCTATAAAACAAAATCGTATACTTAATGCCTTGAAATATTCAGATGAGTCCTCACCTGAAAGGCTGGCTGTTAAGGAAACTGTACTTATGGCCAAAATTCAAAAACTTAAAAGGAACTTACAATGAAACTTATTATCTGCTCTGTCCGTGATTCGGCAGCTGACGCTTTCGGGCGTCCTTATTTCGTTCCGTCTCAGGGCGTAGCCCTCCGCGCATTTACAGATGAAGTAAATCGCGAAAATGATGATAATCCACTACACAAACACCGTAAAGACTTTGCACTCTACGAGTTAGGCGAGTATGATGATAACACGGCTCAGATCGTGTGCCACGATCAGCCGAAACTCCTGATTCATGCGGATCAGGTATAACCTCAACCAAGCCCGGCACCAACCGGGCTTTTTCTTAGGAAGAAAACATGGCTGTAATGCACAAAAATAAATCGGTAAGCACCCACAAATTTGCAATGGTGCC
>JASGCH010000159.1 GCA_030054245.1 Gammaproteobacteria bacterium
GAGATTATGGATTCAAATTTTTAAGCACAAGCGACTTATTGAAGACGCAAGACCTTTGCAAGACTGTTGCACCATCGGCTGGCGCCGCGGTTGTCCAATGACTGCGTTATGCGGTACTCACCAGCGAATGATCACAGGGAAGTTGTCTGAGATCACCCAGCCATTTTTTACATGACGGCACCGATTTGCCAAGGCACAAACTCATTTTGTCCATAGCCGTGTAACTCGCTTTTGCTTTTTTTACCGCTGGCAACTTCGATGATGAACTCAAAAATCTTTTGTCCCATGGTATGAATGTCTGCCGTACCATCGATAATTTCGCCACAATTGATATCCATATCTGGCTCTTGCCGACGCCATAAGGCACTGTTGGTCGCCAGTTTGATGGAGGGAGCTGGGGCACAACCATAAGCTGAGCCCCGCCCAGTGGTAAAGCAGATTATATTTGCCCCACCCGCCACTTGTCCAGTGGCACTGACCGGATCGTAGCCCGGTGTATCCATAAACACCAAGCCTTGGGCATTAACCTTTTCGGCGTATTCATAAACGGCTTGTAAATTGCTGGATCCCCCTTTGGCGACAGCACCCAAAGATTTTTCTAAAATAGTCGTCAACCCACCGGCTTTATTGCCTGGTGAGGGATTGTTGTCCATACAAGCATCCAACTTTCGAGTATATTCTTCCCACCACTGAATGCGTTCAAGCAATTTATGAGCTACGCTGGCGTTGATAGCTCTACGCGTTAACAGATGTTCGGCGCCATAAATTTCTGGGGTTTCGCTTAATATGGCAGTGCCTCCGTGGGCCACCAGAAAATCTACCGCCCGTCCTAAGGCTGGGTTGGCACTGATACCACTATAACCGTCTGAACCCCCGCACTGTAAGCCCACGACAATATGTGACAAATCTAAAAGCTCTCGGTGGATTGCATTGGCTTCAGGTAGTAAGTTCTGTACCATTTTGATGCCCTTTTCTATGGCGTTGAGGGTACCCCCTACTTCTTGAATATTGTAATAATGGATGCGGCCCGTTGAGGCGAGTGGATATTGCTCCATCAGGGTGTGTAATTGATTGGCTTCACAACCCAAACCGACCATAATGAGGTGAGAAAAATTGGCGTGGAGTGCGTAACCCGCCAAGGTGCGTTGCAGAAGGCGCATCCCCTGACCTTGGGTATCCATACCACAACCCGTACCATGGGTCAAAGCCACCACACCGTCAATATGTGGATAATCTTTTAAAACTTCCGGATGTAGGTGCCGAGAAAAATGATCGGCAATTCCTTTGGCTACGGTCGCCGAACAATTGACGCTCGAAATAATTCCTAGATAATTGCGCGTTGCCACTTGACCATTAGGACGCCGAATACCCCAAAATTGTCTGGGTTCTACTGGAGGTGTTTCTGTCAATTGGCTAGAGATGGCATAGTCACGAGTAAAGTCAGTGCCTATGGCTAAGTTATGGCTGTGCACATGTTCACCAACCCATATGTCTTTGCTGGCAAACCCTATGATTTGATTGTAACGATGCACCGGCTTTCCCATTGCAATATTTTTGATGGCTATTTTATGACCTGAGGGGATTAAACCTTTTACCATAACATTTTGAATCGGTTGCCCGCTCAAAAGCTGGGTTTTGGCGATGACTACATCGTCGTTTTCGTGTAATTGTAAGTAGTTTTGCATAGGTCTATTTTTCAAGTGTTTTTAATTGCACGCGTCTAAAGCCATAGCCTTGTTGTTGTAAAAATTTTTCTATTTCTTGGCGATATTGGCGTAATAAAGAAGCTGTCCCTGGGTTATTGACCAATAGAGTCAAAGTGTCTTCCTGAGAAGGACCTGGCCGGATATTTGACCATACATTCATAGGCAATAATTCTTTCAGGTGCTCATAGACACGGTAAGATTGGAGCACTTGGTGCGTCAGAGCCGATAAGGTACTAGAGCCCCGTATGGCGTTGGAGATATTGTGAGTTTGCTGGCGGTACACGGGTTTGAACATATTCATTGGAATAGAAACAGATATTTATCAGTGATAGGAATACGGCACCTATGACTTTGCCGCCAGCTATACGGTTAACCGACGAAGTTATGGGGTTCGCCTTGTATGCTTACCTGCTAAAAAAGACTGTTGCAGTGACGGCTGGTGCCGCTTGGTGAGCTGTCATACTATAGGGATCTTTGTATTATAATGTGCAAAGGTGGTGTAAACCGCCTATCAAGTTTTTAACCGAACGGGTTTGTCATCAAATGTGTAAATGAGTAAAATATTAGAAAAAATTCCCAAAGGCGTCAAAGTTGGTTTGGCATTTTCAGGTGGCTTAGATACCAGTGTGGCCGTTCATTGGATGCGTGCCAAAGGAGCTATTCCTTACACCTATACCGCGCACCTCGGTCAACCTGACGAGAGCGATTACGAAGGGTTACTGGCTAGAGCCCGCTTGTATGGGGCCGAACAAGCCAGACTCATCGATTGTCGAGAGATGCTGGCGCAACAAGGTTTAGCCGCTTTGCAATCTGGGGCATTTCATATCTCAACGGCTGGACTGGCTTATTTTAATACCACTCCCATTGGTAGAGCCGTGACGGGTGTCATGCTGGTTGGGGCTATGCAGGCAGATGGTGTGCATATTTGGGGTGATGGCTCCACTTTTAAGGGTAATGATATAGAAAGGTTTTACCGTTATGGCTTGTTGGTAAACCCAGCGTTGCAAATTTACAAACCTTGGTTAGATCCCGAGTTTATCCAAGAATTAGGCGGACGCAAAGAAATGTCAGCTTACTTGCAAAGGTGGCACCTTGATTACAAAATGCGCCCGGAAAAAGCTTATTCAACCGATTCGAATATGTTAGGTGCCACTCATGAAGCCAAGGATTTAGAAGACTTATCCACTGGCATGAAAATCGTCCAACCGATTATGGGGGTAACATTTTGGCAACCAGATACCGTTATTCATCCAGAAGTCGTAACCATTGAATTTGCCCATGGCTGTCCTGTGGCACTTAATGGCGTACACTTAAACTTGGTACAACTTTTAGAAGAAGCCAACGCTATTGGCGGGCGACACGGTTTAGGGATGAGCGACCAAATCGAAAATCGGATTATTGAAGCCAAAAGCAGAGGTATTTATGAGGCACCCGGGTTGGCTTTGTTGTCGATAGCCTACGATCGACTTATTACGGCGATTCATAACGAAGACACCATTGAGCAATTCCGTGAAAATGGTCGAAATTTGGGGCGTTTGTTGTACCAAGGTCGGTGGTTTGATTCACAAGCTCTGATGTTGCGCGAGTCTGCCCAGCGTTGGGTGGCCAGCGCCATTACCGGTCAAGTGAGCCTAGAATTGCGTCGTGGCAATGATTACACCCTCTTAGATACTTCAGGTCCGCACTTGAGTTATCGTTCTGATAGATTGAGCATGGAAAAAGTGGCCGATATGCCCTTTACTGCCCAAGACCGCGTGGGTCAGCTGACTCTACGCAATTTGGATATAGCCGATACCCGAGAGAAATTAAAAACTTATGCTCGTCTTGGACTGCTTGGAGGAGAAGAACAAACCCATTTACTGGGTGAAACCCAAACTCCAGGTAAAATTCACTAACCCTCCTCTCAAAGCTTTCCAAAATGCAGATACAGCTATCCAAAAAATTTACCGTTAAAGCTCAAATTCAGCTGGTCTGGAACTTTATGCAGGATGTTCACCAATTAGCCTCCTGTATGCCCGGTGCACAGATCGAAGAAAAAATTCAAGAAAATGTTTACAAAGGGGTTATTAGCTCTAAAATTGGTCCTTCTGTGATGCGTTTTAGCGGTACGGTGGAAGTCTTACCTGGCGCCCACCCTTATGAACTTCGTATTCTAGGTAAGGGGGGGGATACTGGCGGTTCAACGGCTAGTCTAGAATTGCTGGTGAGAGTTACGGAAAATGCCGAAGATGTGCTGGTTGAAGGTGAGGCCAAAGTGGCGGTTACCGGTAAACTTGCACAGTTTGGTAATCGCTTGCTACTACCTATTAGCCATTCATTG
>JASGCH010000160.1 GCA_030054245.1 Gammaproteobacteria bacterium
GATAGTTTTTTTATTATTAAATTACTATCATAACCAAGTAATTCAAATACAAATGGTTTCCAATCAACATGTTTTCCTTTGAATTTATCGAGTTTATATATGTCTAGGTAATCTTGTTGAGTTCTAAGAAAATAAGTAATAGACTTCCTATAATCGTAATTTTGCGTAATATTAAAATCAAGATATTGATTTAATTTCTCTCGTGCTTTATCAAAAGTAAGGTTCTCATCATCCCACTTTTGAGGAAAAATAAAACCATTAGATTGAGTGTCATTCATTTTAAATGAAATTTTTGTATGCGTATCAACCTCTCTTTTGATAATTAAATAGCGCTCATTATTTAAATATAACTCACCGTAGAATGTCATTCCATTAAAAATTTTATTCCCAAATATTTTTTTATTAAACTTTGCAAGAAGAATAAAATTAATAACATGAGCTAAAGAGGTTTTGCCAAGATTGTGAGTATCCTTTTGTTTTTCAGATATGATAGCCATAACAATATTGAATTCGGATTGAAATTCAATGTTTCTGAATATATTCCAGTTTTTTATGTAATTTAAGAGTTGTTATTTGCATAAAAGTTTTGGAGTTTGTAGAAGTTAGGGGTTTTCAGAACTAAAACAAACTGCCACCGATGTTCGGAGAACCTACCGAAACAGAGGAAACGCGGAAAATAGAATTAAAGAGCTGAAGGCTGATTTTTGCAACCGAAAGACTGTTGCGCCATAGTCTTAGTCGCCGGTTGTACTGTCAAACGACGAAGTTATGCGCTTCACTCCGAATGATCATCCCGGTAAATTCCGCTAGTTGTGCTGTGTACCAAGCCTTGTCATTATGACCGACCGAGGTGATGCAACCAACGGTGCAACGGGTTTACCCTAATTTCTTACCCAAGATTTCCCGTAGCGTTCTATGGCCAATTCGAGGACGCCAGGGCTACATTCTATCAGCGTAAAATGGGTTTTGGCACGCGTAATAGCCGTGTATATGAGCTCGCGTGTGAGAATGGCTTGGTCGTTAGGAGGTAAAATCAAGAGGGTGTGGCTGTACTCCTGCCCCTGTGCTTTGTGGACGCTGTAGGCGTAGGCCTTTTTGAGTATGTGTTGCACACGATTTAAGGGGACGCATCGGGCATGCAATTCTCGTAGATACCAAAACATCGGTTTGCCGTCTGGGTTGCGCAAGACAATTCCGCTATCCCCATTAAAGAGCTCTAGGTCAGCTTGATTTTTGGTTACCATGGCTGGCGTACCGTGAATCCACTCAGCATTGAGTTTTTCTAGGTGATATTTTTTTTGTAGAAGCGGTTCTAAACTTTGGTTGATGTGTTCAGTTCCAGCAGGTCCCTGATGCACTGCACACAGAATACAAAATTGCTTTAAACTGCTCAATAATTGGCCAACCTCTGCATGCAAATTTGGGTTACCAAGGTTTTGTAGCAGGGAAAAATAGGTTTTCCAAGACGGTAAGTGAGGGCTCAAAACATAATCGAGTAAGGTAGCCATTTTTAAGCTGGGAAAGTAGTTCAGAGATGAGTTGCTGGGATTAAAATGAGCGCGAGCTTCTTCATGGTGTAATACTGCTTGGGCTAATTTGATAACCTGTCCTATTGAGCGATGGTTGGTTTGTAGTGCGACAAATTGTTGTCCAAAATCCTCTTTACCTATGTCTGAGCATCGGTCTTCTGGCAAAGTCAAGCCAAATGGTTTTTGTAAATAGCTTTGTGTGCTGGGAAGGTATTTGGTTTGTAGAGCTAACTGGCATATAAGAGAAAATATCGAACCTGGCAATACGGATGCCAATTGGTCTTTGTCACCTAATAAAATAAATTGGCAGGTCATCGGTAAGGCGTTTAACAAAGCTTGTAACATGACCAGATCAACCATAGAGGCTTCATCAACGATGAGTAAATCCAATTCAAGTTGGTTTTTTGCGTGATATCTTAGGCGTAAAGAATTCGATTGGGCGCCTAATAATCGGTGGATGGTGAGTGCTTTACCGCTGTATAGGTTTTTCTCTAAGTTGTAAGTCCCCGTGGTGCCTAGGTTTCTTTCTATGGAGGCTTGTAGATGACTAGCCGCTTTGCCAGTGGGCGCGGCTAAAGCAAACTGTAGAGTCGGTTTTTGGTGCAACAAGTAGGCTATAAAAATTCCCGCGGTATAGGTTTTTCCGCTACCCGGTCCCCCGGTAATGACGCAAAATTGTCGGCGTAGAGCGAGTGCACAAGCCACAGCTTGCCAAAAATTGGTCGAAGGTGGCGTCTGATGCGGTAATAGTGTTTCTAAAACGGATGGGTCAGCAACAAAGTTGCTAGGAGTGGTTGCGCGAAAACTGATTTGCTCAAGGACCAGCTTTTCGCTCAGATAGTACCGTCGCCAGTAGAGGATGCTATGCCCATCTTCGATGACCCATACTAAGGGTTGCCCACTGTCGTTATCTTCTCTGTGAAGGAGGCGAACTTGCGGACAAACTTCTAGTTGGCGGTGCACTGCATCTAGAGTGAGTGGGTGTTCGTAATCGATATTGGATAGATACAATTTGGTCAATCCTTGCTCTGTCGCCAGCACCAATTGTTCAACTAGGAATAGTACGATAGGTGATATTTGTGGGTTCAGTCTTTGAAAAAATGCAACCCAAACATGGGTCTTGTCAAGATTAGAAATATAGGTCATGGCAGATTACTTTTAGTATAAAAGACTGTTGCACCGACGGCTGGTGCACCGACGGCTGGTGCCGCGGTTGTCAAATTACTGCATTATGCGGTACGCACCAGCGAATGATCACCCCAGTAAATTTCGCTGGGGGCGTACGCGGAAGCCTTGTAATGATGACAGCTCGCCGAGCGGCACCAGCCGTCGGTGCAACAGTCTTATCAAATAGATTTACCCAATAGTTGGTCAAGCTGTTCTAAGGATGCTATATTCAAAGGAACTTGTATCACTCCACAGCTGGGTGCATCTACACCGCGTAAAAAATAGAGGATAGCGCCGCCTAGTTGCCTAATTGGTTGATAATGTTCGCCCAATCTAAGCTTTAGTAGGCGGTGCAGTGCCAACATGTAGAGACTGATTTGTAATTCATAACGATGTTGTAAAACCGTTTGTTGTAAAGAGTTAAAATCATAGTCGGCTTCGTCATGACCTAAAAAATTCGATTTATAATCCAACACCCAATATTGATTGGCAGAAGTAAATACCAAATCGATGACGCCTTTTAACATTCCGCGGATCTGTCGGCTGGGCAGGGTGTTTCTGGAGTGCTCTGGCCAAATATGGTTTTTACACCACTGGTCTAATGCTGGCACCGAAATTTGGGTGGTAAAGTTAAAGGGCATCTCGGTTGCAAAGGGAGCTACCTGACCTAGGCTTTCCTGAATAATGGGTAGGCGTTGGTTTAGGCATTTTTGTAACCAAGCTCGCAAATATGCGCTGTCTTGTGCATAGCCCCAGTGAGCGCAGGTTTGCTCCCAAGGAGATTGCGGATCAAGCGAATTTAGATAAAAGCCGGGGTCTTCCATCATGTGTTCTAGCAGATTATGAATGAAACTACCTGCTTGTTTCCCTCCTTTGAAGCTAGCAGACCAAAGCCCTGGTTCCATTTTGGGGGGTAGGGGCGTGGCGGAGATCGGCTCGTCTTCACGCCCCCCAAAATCCTCTTCTGCGGACTCCAGAGTATGTACCAAACTGGTATAACTGATCAATTCATCGGCTGATAGGCGGTGTTGCACTGTTTGCGCGGGTTTAAACGAGGGTTGTAAATCGGTTTCGATATAGCGCGTAAAGTTGTCCGGAACACAATAAATCCTGACTTTTGCCGCCAAGGGTGAAAAAAATTGTTGTAAACGCGTATGCCACTCAGCATGGGTCAGTACTTGCTTGCCGGCTATCAAGCGTCCCGGTGCAGATTTGTGGTTTTGGGTGATTGGGTTAGAATTTATCGCTGTCTCTATGTCTGATTAATCAGGAAGTCCATAAAATGCAACACATAGTGCAAATTTA
>JASGCH010000161.1 GCA_030054245.1 Gammaproteobacteria bacterium
GGCTTATTTGTACTCCGAATAAGCCGCTAAAGTTTGTGAATATTCCTAAAAAACTACTTGATTTGGCAAGTGTATATGGGATTAAAGATATTTTGGATGAACATACCTAAAACCACGCGGAAAATGGTGATGTATGGTTCTGCCTCTGTTCCTCGCATTTCGCCTATATCCATATAGGCAAGACTGTTGCACCATCGGCTGGTGCCGCTACTACACTACCAAATTACTGCGTTATGTATGTGCCTCAGTTCGTTACGCTATCCATTGGGCTTCCGCCAGCAAATGATTATCCCAGTAAATTCCGCTGATTGCGCGCAACTCAAGCCTTGTACTTTGGTAGCTCGTCGAGCGCCACCAGCCGATGGTGCAACAGTCTTTAGGCGTCGAAGCTCCGGTACTCGGCGCCTAGTAAATCGCCATTTTTCGTAGATTATTTAATGTACAGTCTTTGTATGTTAATAAATCGCTTTATTTTGTTGTATAATGACTATGCGCGGTGGAGCAGTCTGGTAGCTCGTTGGGCTCATAACCCAAAGGTCACAAGTTCAAATCTTGTCCGCGCATCCAAACTTGATTGGTCCGAGATCTTTGTATGAACTCGGACTAACTACCAAACTACCAAATTCAAACTACAAGCCTGTAAGTTCGCCCCTGGCTTCATGTGCGATGGTGTTCATCTAAGGTGAGTTACATAACTTTGTCGTTTGGCATTGCACTTGGTGGCAATGCCGATGGCGCTAAGGTCTTCTATCTACTATGAAACAAGTTGCGCTGATAGGTGTAGGTTTTATGGGGCATGGGATTGCCTTAAATTTGTTAAAAAAAAACTTCCACTTAAACTTGTTTGAGCATACCGGTAACCAGCCTTTGGACGATCTGCAACAACTGGGTGCTAAGGTCGAATCGAACTTAAAAATACTTGTTTCAGGTTGCGAAGCGGTTATTCTGTGTGTTACAGGTGCCAAGCAAGTCGAAGATTTAATGTTGGGTAGCGGAGGCTTGGCTCATATCCTCCATCCTGGAACGCTGGTTATCGATTGCTCTACTTCTATTCCTAGCTTATCACGCAAAATTGCAGAAGACTTATCCGCCAAGCAGATTGGATTTGTCGATGCTCCTATGACCAGAACCCCCAAGGAAGCGGCTTTAGGCAAATTAAATTTATTGGTGGGTGGGAGCATAGAGGACTTTCAAAGAAGTTTGCCCATTTTGTCAACTTTTGCCGAAAACATCACGCATATTGGTCCAGTGGGACATGGGCATACTGTGAAATTGCTTCACAACTATGTATCCTTAGGTTCTGCCATGCTTTTGATTGAGGCATTGGCTTGCGCCAAGCATCAAGACCTAGATTTATCCACATTTTGTAAAGTCTTAAATCAAGGGGGAGGGCGAGGTGTAGCTCTTGACCGCATAAGTCCTTATATTTTGAGTGCTGATGATTCTGCCCTACAATTTAGCCTCAACAATGTGCTCAAAGATTTAAGCTATTACCATCAAATGGCTTGTGAATCTCATAGTTTTCACGCTATAGCGCTAGCCTTAAAAACTATGATAGAAACCATTATTACGGATAAAAACGGCCAAGAATTTTTGCCTCACTTGTTTGATTATCTACCACGAGGCCAAGATCAATAAACAAGATCGTTGCTCCCGTTGGTGTTACCGTCGATTGCACTGCCCATTTCCCATGATTAAGACTGTTGCGCCAACCGATGGAGCAACAGTCTTGCGTTAGGTGGTTGCCTCCGAATAAGCGCCTTCAATTTAACAGCATCCCATGCATAAACCGCTAAAAAGTTTAGTTTTTTGTTGTAGCTCACAGTCCACTTCAGTGGCTGTAAGCAATGGAAGCAGTTGTGCATCCAAGCGGGTGTTTGAATTGGCGTCCTCTTGTTTAATAGCGTCTATGCACGAGCTTCTAAGTCCATACGAACTACAGATGGCTGAGCTAGACTTTATAGGTTTTGTCAACGGACCTGGAGCGTTTACCAGTGTACGCACTGCGTGCTCCGTTGCCAAAACTTTAGGATGGTCATTGTCTTTACCTGTGGTGCCCATCAATATGCTGGACTATATGTTGGCTTGTAGTGATTCGCAAGAACTCCAACAACGGGGTGGTGTGTGTGTGTTGTTAGACGCACGGATGCAACAATGGTATGCCCGCACCTATCAGTGGCAATCGGGGTGGCTCGCCCAATCTGAAGTTGTTTTGATGAATTACGCTGATGCCTATTTGATCAATGAGGCTAAGACCTTGATTATGTATGCTCCCAGTGAAGAAAATTTATACCAAGAATATCCGGGTATAAGCAAGATGCAGTTCCTAGAAAACCCCAAAGTATTATTGGAATTAGCAAATCAAATCTATCGACTCATGGGGGAGGGTGTCGATGTACACAAACTTCAACCGTATTATGTACGAAATAAGGTTGCGCTTACCGAATTAGAAAGGAGTTAAAGAGCTATAATTTGAAGTACGATGGTGTAGCCGTTTTGTCTTATTCATCATTTCAACCAGCATGGAAAACCAGAGTTATTTTCAAAGTCGTTGGTTACCGTATCTGTTGATTTTTCCACAGTTATTGGTAGTGGGTGTGTTTTTCTTTTGGCCATCTGCACAAGCTTTGATGCAAGTGTTTTATCAGCAGGATCCATTTGGGCAAGAAGTGGTCTGGGTCGGTTGGGATAATTTTTCGAGTTTATTGTCGGATAAAAGTTACTATGACTCATTGGGTCGTACCTTTTTATTCGCTGGTTGTGTGACGGTTTTAGGCTTGGTATTGGGGCTTCTTTTTGCCGTTTTGGTGCACCGCATTATCAGAGGAAAATCGATTTACCGCACTTTGCTTATTTGGCCCTACGCCATAGCTCCGGTCATAGCCGGTGTCTTGTGGCTGTTTATGTTTGCTTCGCCAGTGGGTATAGTGTCTTATTATTTACAATTTTTGGGGTTAACTTGGAATCATTTGCTCAACCCAACACACGCCTTGGCGTTGATTATCATGGCGGCGGTTTGGAAACAAATTTCTTATAATTTTTTATTTTTCCTAGCGGGACTACAAAGTATTCCACAATCGTTGATCGAGGCCGCCGCCATAGATGGTGCGGGTCGCTTCCGGCGTTTTTTCCAAATTGTTTTACCTATTTTATCGCCGACGACTTTTTTCTTGGTTATTATCAACTTGGTCTATGCTTTTTTTGATACCTTTGCCATCATTGACGCTACGACTCATGGCGGACCTGGTAAATCTACCTCTATATTGGTTTATAAGATTTATTACGATGGATTCAAAGCATTGGATATTGGTAGTTCAGCGGCTCAATCGGTGATTTTAATGATATTGGTCATAGCTTTAACTTTTATCCAATTCAAGTTCGTTGAGAAACGCGTACACTATGGTTGATAACAATAAGTTTTTGGATTTTATTTCCCACTTTTTATTGATCTTAGGTGCTTTAGTGGTGATGTTTCCTTTGTATGTAACCTGGGTAGCATCTACCCATAGCACTGCTGAAATAAGTCAAAATTACCCCATGCCACTGTCTTGGGGTGGCCATGCCTGGAAAAACTATAGCGTTGCTTTGTTGGGTGGTGTTGCTGATTCTGGAGCCAACATCTCACCGACCTATCCTATGTTGTTGACAAGTTTTATCAGCGCCTTGGCTATTGCTTTTGGTAAAATAACCATTTCGGTTCTATCGGCTTTTGCCATTGTTTTCTTTCGATTTCCGGGTAGAAATATAGCTTTTTTTCTCATATTTGTGACGCTGATGCTACCCGTAGAAGTGCGTATAAGTCCAACTTATGAAGTAGTCGCAAATCTGGGTATGATCAATACCTACCCCGGATTGATTATTCCCCTCATAGCTTCGGCAACGGCGACCTTGCTTTATAGACAATTTTTTTTAACCTTACCTAAGGAGCTATCTGAAGCCGCCAAAGTCGATGGGGCTAGTGCTTTGCGTTTTTTTAAAGACATAGTTTTGCC
>JASGCH010000162.1 GCA_030054245.1 Gammaproteobacteria bacterium
CTAGAATAAGCCAACCTCCTGGTTTTAGGTAAGCTGGGGCTTGGTGAGTGATCTGTCGAATGCAGTCTAAACCATCCTTACCACCTACGAGTGCCAAGGTCGGCTCATGGCTTAGGTGTTTGAGGTGCTCATCGGCTTCGGCTATGTAGGGAGGGTTGCTGACTATCAGATCAAAGTCCTCGTCAGGAGGTAGTGGGGTAAACCAAGAGCCTTCGATAAACTCAATCGTTAAGCCTAGCATTTGGGCGTTTTCTCGCGCCAAAGATAGGGCTTGGGCACTTATATCACTGGCAACTATTTGATCTTGTGGAATCAGCGTTTTAATAGCCAAAGCAATGGCGCCACTGCCTGTGCCTACATCCCATATTTTGCAGGGATTGGGGGAGTCTAGTTGCTTCCTTATCGCCAAAAACAGTTCAAGCAATGACTCGGTGGCGTTGCGTGGTACCAGTGCCCGAAAATCGGTCTTTAGCGTTAGATCATAAAACTGACTTTCTCCCAACAAATAAGCCAGAGGTAGATGATTTGCCAAAGCGCTTAAATACGCTTCAAATTGACCTACTTGTTGAATATTTAAGACAGCGTCGGTATTGCTCAACAACCAAGCTCTATGACGCCAATTTCGACCTAGGACGGTCAATAATAACCAATGAGCTTCAATTTCTAATATCCCTTGGCTTTTGGCAAGGTTGATAGCCTCTTTAATCTGCATCGTGTGGTTTCAAAAGGAAGAGGGAGCTTTGCGCCAACGGCTACGCCGCTGGCTGTACCTCCGCGGGCTATTCCCGCATATACTCAATAGGCAAGACTGTTGCACCATCGGCTACGCCGCAGCTGCACTGTCAAATTACTGCGTTATGCGGTACTCACCATGATCATCTTCGGAAATGAAGCTGGTGGCGCGAACGAAAGCCTAGTCATTGGGTAGCTCGTTCGGCTTGTGCAGCAAAGGTTTCAAGGATGGTTTGTGGCATACTTTTCACGCTAATTGCTTTGACTTTTCTGATTTTAAAGGTGGATTAGCTTTGATTTGTAAAGCCTTTTGATATTCGTAGGGAAAAACCTTGACAAACTTTTGCCTTGAGGTTTCCCAGTTGTTTAAGAGCTCTAGCGCTCTTTTAGAATGGGTATAACGGTAGTGCGTTTCTATCAAGGTTTTTAATTGAACTTCATCAGTTTGTTGAAGATGTAATTCGGTGACTGAATGTAAGCTGAGTTGCTCGGATTTTGGCAAAATCGGTAACAATTGGACCATGGCGGTATTACAGTGCTTAGAAAATTGTCCATTTTCATCATATACATAAGCTACACCACCGCTCATACCGGCGGCAAAATTGCGTCCGGTTGCCCCTAAAACCACTACGGTACCACCGGTCATATACTCACAACCATGGTCGCCCACACCTTCAACCACGGCACTGGCACCGCTTAATCTGACGGCAAAGCGCTCACCAGCCACTCCACAAAAATAAGCTTCGCCACTGGTGGCTCCGTAGAGTACGGTATTCCCGACAATGATATTTTCGTGAGAATTGCCATTAAACCGCTCATGCGGATAGACTATCAAGCAACCGCCCGACAATCCTTTCCCAGTGTAATCATTGGCGTCTCCCTTTAAACTGAAAACAATACCTGGAATCAAAAAAGCAGCAAATGATTGACCTGCGGTACCGGTAAATTGTACATTGATCGGTTGAGTTAAACCGCGTGGAAATTTTCTTACCAAAGCACCAGATAGCAAGGCACCGACCGAGCGGTGTACATTGCGTATCGGGATTTGTAACGAAATAGGAGCCTGGTGTTCTATTTTGGCTAAAATTTGATGATCCAAGGATTTATCTAATTCATGGTTTTGCTGTTCTTGGTGATAAATGGCTACACTACTACCTAATTGAGGTTGATAAAATAAGCGACGGTAATCTAAATGTTGTACTTTCCAGTTATCTGTTCCTTTCTTCATTTGCAAGTATTGCAAACTTTTACCAATTAAATCATCAAATTTGCGTACACCCAACTTTGCCATAATTTCCCTAACTTCTTCTGCCACAAAAAAGAAATAATTAACCAAATATTCAGGTTTGCCCGTAAATTTTTGGCGCAGAATTGGGTCTTGGGTAGCGACTCCCACCGGACAAGTGTTCAGATGACATTTACGCATCATGATACAACCTTGGGTGACCAAAGGAGCGGTGGCAAAGCCAAATTCATCGGCACCCAATAGGGCACCAATAACCACATCTCTACCGGTTTTAATTTGACCATCCACTTGTAGTTTGACTCGTCCTCTCAAACGGTTCAGCACTAAGGTTTGTTGGGTTTCAGCCAAACCAATTTCCCAAGGACTCCCGGCATGTTTGATAGATGACCAAGGTGAAGCCCCTGTACCACCGTCGTGCCCTGCAATCACAATATGATCGCTTTTACATTTTGCCACACCGGCGGCAATAGTACCTACACCGACTTCGGACACCAATTTAACGCTTACAGAGGCTTGTGGATTGACACACTTTAAATCATAGATAAGTTGCGCTAGATCTTCGATAGAATAAATATCGTGATGGGGTGGGGGAGAAATTAAACCAACTCCTGGCACACTGAATCGCAATTTCCCTATGTATTCAGAAACTTTACCACCAGGTAATTGGCCACCTTCACCGGGTTTAGCACCTTGGGCCATTTTGATTTGAATTTGATCGGCACTACATAAATAAGTCGTATTTACACCAAATCGACCGGAAGCGACTTGTTTGATACGCGAACGCAAGGAATCTCCTTTCTGTACCCGATAATCGGCTTGGACATCAGCTGTTGGAATTAATTGACTTAAAAGAGTTTCTTCATCGATGGACTCGCCTAGTAATTCACGCATATATCTTTCTGGGTCTTCGCCACCTTCTCCCGTATTGCTTTTTCCTCCTAGGCGATTCATGGCGATGGCCAAACTGGTATGAGTTTCAGTTGAAATTGATCCCAAAGACATGGCACCAGTAGAAAATCTTTTGACAATTTCTTTGGCCTCTTCTACTTCTTCTAAAGGCAGTGCTCGAGTGTCATCAAAAATAAACTCAAACAAGCCCCTTAAAGTCATTTGTCGGTGACTTTGGTCGTTAATAAGCTTAGCAAACTCTTGGTAGGTAGTATATTGGTTGGTTATTGTGCTGTGTTGTAGCTTGGCAATAACATCTGGGGTAAACATGTGCTCCTCACCTCTAACCCGCCAAGCATATTCACCTCCAAAATCCAAAGTATGAACGGATAAGCCTTCGATTGTTTTGTAAGCATGCTGGTGCTGTAGAATGGTTTCATTTGCAATATCAAAGATATCCATACCTTCAATTTGACTAGAGGTACCCGTAAAATAGGTATCAATCGTTTTACTATTGATGCCTATGGCCTCAAACAACTGGGATCCACAATAGCTCATAAAGGTCGATACTCCCATTTTTGACATGATTTTGCTGAGACCTTTGCCAATGGCTTTGATATAATTTTCAATGTATTTTTCTGCTGATATTTCTGTAAACAGTTCTTTATTAATGTTTTCTAGGGTACTAATGGTTAAGTATGGGCAGATGGCTTCAGCACCAAATCCAGCCAATAAAGCAAAATGATGAACTTCGCGAGCCGAGGCGGTTTCAACCACCAAACCCACATTGGTTCTCAGACCCGCATTGATGAGGTGTTGATGAATAGCTGATAATGCCAATAGGGCAGGAATGGCAACGCGCTTATGACTGACCCATCGGTCGGTAATGATAAAAATGTTAAATCCTTGATGGATGTAATCTATACAAGTTGAACAAATCGACGCAATTTGAGCTTCAATCCCTTCTATGCCCCAATCTAAGGGGTAGGTAATATCGATTTCTATACTGGCAAATTTACCGTTGGTAAAATGTTTAATATTCCTAATCTTAGACATTTCTTGTGGCTTAAGAATAGGTTGCTCCACTTCTAAACGAAAAGGAGGATTCACTTGATTAATG
>JASGCH010000163.1 GCA_030054245.1 Gammaproteobacteria bacterium
AGGCAATGGCTTAATGAGGTTTAAAAGTTACCCGTTGTGGTTCAGATTGAAACGATCCTTTGGTGCTCCACCATGGCATAAGTAGGAAAAACCCAAAATAGAAGAAAGTACCCAGCTGGGAAACTCTTTCACCTATGGGGGAGGGTGGGAGGATACCGAGATAACCCAAGACAAAAAAATTGATGACAAAAAGAAAATACAAGTACCTATTAAATGGAGGCTTGTAACGAATGGATTTGACGGGTGCCTTGTCTAGCCAAGGTAGGAAGAACAATACGGCTACCGCTCCCATCATGACCATTACTCCCCAAAATTTGGCATCGGTTAGCAACATAAAACAAGCCAACACAATCGCCCAAACCATGGGCAACCAACGCAACAAGCTCGCTCGAGGCCTCTTGATAGAAAAATAGATACCTGCCAGCAAAACCAAGGAAACAATGACATAGACCATTTGGTTCGTAACCGCCCGCAACATCGAATAATAAGGGGTAAAATACCACACCGGGGCTATGTGTGCTGGGGTTTTGAGAGGGTTGGCTTGAATGTAGTTATTGTACTCCAAAAAATACCCACCCAATTCAGGAGTAAAAAAGACAATTAAACTAAATATCAATAAAAAACAGCTGGCTATAAAAATATCATGGACGGTATAGTAAGGGTGAAAGGGGATGCCGTCCACGGGAACACCTTCTTTGGAAAGCTTTTTTTTAATCTCGACACCATCTGGATTGTTGGAGCCTACCTCGTGTAAAGCGATAATGTGCAAAACCACCAGAAGGACGATGACCAAAGGCACGGCTATGACATGAAAACTAAAAAAACGATTGAGCGTAGCATCGCTAATGATATAGTCCCCGCGAATCCAAATGGACAAATCTGGACCTATGCTAGGTATGGCTGAAAACAAATTAATGATGACTTGAGCGCCCCAATAAGACATTTGTCCCCAAGGAAGTAGATAGCCCATAAAAGCTTCAGCCATGAGACATAAGAAAATAATGCAACCAACCAACCACACCAATTCTCGAGGTTTACGGTAAGATCCGTAGAGCAGACCACGAAATATATGAATATACATCACAATAAAAAAAGCTGAAGCACCCGTAGAATGTAAGTAACGGATAAGCCAACCATAAGGTACATCGCGCATAATGTATTCAACCGAACGAAAAGCACCTTCAGCGTCGGGTTTATAGTGCATGGTTAAAAATATGCCGGTTACAATTTGCATAATGAGAACCAACAAAGCCAGCGAACCAAATACATACCAGATATTCAGGTTTTTAGGAGCGTAATATCCTGACAGATGCTCTCTAAATAATTTAGACAAGGGGAATCGGGCATCTACCCAAGTGAGTAGCTTCTGACCACTTGAGGCGTTGGGAGAAAGTTCTTTAGTATCGTCCATGGATCATTGGGTGTAAGTTCTTTGGAAAATAAGATGGTTGCATCTCGGATTTGTCGCTGGTTGCACTGCCAAATGACTGCGTTGTGTCTCCCCGCTCACTCCCACCAGCGCATGATCCTTATCAGAAATGGAGCTGGTGGGGGCTCGCGCTTTAGTCTTGTAATTTGGTAGTTCGCCCGGGCGGCGTAGTCGTAGGTGCAAAGGTCTTTAGGTGTATTTTATGGTAATTAGGCTTTTTTATCTTCTCCAATTAACAAACGGTTTTCGGATAAAAACTGGTGCGGTGGAACGGCTAGGTTATCGGGCGCGGGTTTATTTTTATAGACTCGACCTGCTATATCAAAAGTGGATCCATGACAAGGACATAAAAAGCCTCCGAGCCAGTCACTCTCCATACCCGTTTTGGCACCCGTTTCGAATTTGTCTACGGGAGAACATCCTAGATGGGAACAAATGCCGATGGCCACTAAAATTTCAGGTTTGATAGACCGATGGGGGTTGCGTGCGTATTGGGGAGTTAATTCTTCGAGATTTCTTTTGGAGTCTGGGTCTGCCAAAAAAGGAGTGGTTTGGCTTAAAGTGGCTAATTGTTCTTGGGTACGACGGATGATCCACACTGGTTTTCCTCGCCATTCGACTACCATTCTATCCCCAGCTTTTAAGTTGCTGATATCCACTTCTACCGCGGAACCAGCGGCCTTGGCTCTTTCAGAAGGCGACATCGATTTTACAAACGGCACTATGGCTACAGCTCCTCCTAGTGCACCCGTTGCGACGGTGGCTTTTAGCCAAAATCTCTTTTCTTGGTCAATTTTTTTATTCTGCATTTTTATATCTCCTGTAGGGTGGTTATAGACCTTTGCACCTCTGTTTTACAGCCAAAAGACGGTTGCACCAGCCGATGGTGTAGCAGTCTTGCCAATAGACAAACTACCGCGTTATACGGTGCATCCCTTGGGTGAACACTTTCTTAAGACCCCGTGTTGCGCCAGCCGTCAGTGCAAAGGTCTCTCAATTGAATAAATGGTTTCTGAGAACCTGGCTACATAGGGATACCGCGGTATTGGCTTCGTTGATCACGCGCCCCATAGTGATAAAACCATGTACCTGCCTCTCAAAACAGACATATTCTGTTGGTACACCACTGGCGGACAATTTGTCTGCATATTGTAATCCTTCGTCTCGCAATGGATCAAATCCGGCTGTGAGTACAAACGCTTTGGCTAAGCCTTTATGGCTATCGGCTAGCAACGGGGAGGCACGAAAATCTTTTTTATCACTATCTTGCGATAAATAATGGGCTCTAAACCACTCAAGAGCCTCTCGGGTGAGTAAATAGCCTTGTCCATTGGTCTGGTGTGATGGGGTAATGAAATTCATATGGGTGGCTGGGTAAATCAACAATTGTAATGCTGGTTGTGGTATATTTTGTGCTAGCAATCCTAGGCATAAGGCGGCAGACAAATTGCCACCGGCGCTGTCACCCCCTACGGCTATGCGGTTGATATCCACTCCCAGTCTTAGTGCATTGTCTCTAAGCCACAAGTAGGCGGCCATAGCATCATGATAAGCCATAGGAAATTTGTGTTCTGGGGCCCTGCGATAATGGACCGCTACCACGGTAATTTGGCTTTGTGCACAAAAAGAACGACATAAGACATCATGACTTTCTAAATCGCCAATCACCCAACCACCGCCATGGTAATACACCAACGCAGGTAATGGTTTGACACCATGAATGGCTGGCTGATAAATGCGTACCGTAAAATGACCATTAACCGAATCAAGCTCTTCTTCAGAAACTTGTCCAACAGGGGGGGCATCCGGCTGAGTTAAAGATTTTCGCACAATGTACAATTCTCGAGCTATTTCTGGGGTCAGCGTATTGACAGGAGGAATATTTTTTTCTTCCATTAAACGCAATAAATGAAATGTTTGTGGATCTAACATGGTGAAAAATGAGTAAGATAATAGAATAAAGACGCTTGCACCATCGGCTGGTGTCGCTCGTGCAAGCGTTTTGTCTTGTCTATGAGATAGCTAGATAACTTGTGCGAACTTGTACAAACGACTCGGTTCCACAGATTTTTTGCAGATAGCTGGTAGCTCCAATTATAATAGAAAGGCAAGCAACTTCTCTGAATGCACCTTGCGTCAGGGTTAGTCGTGATGCCATAGTCTCCATATATCGTTGACCTTATCAGACATATTTATGAATTTTTTAGGATCACAAACATACATCGCTACGGATGATTTAAAACTTGCGGTGAATGCCGCTATAAAATTGCAAAGACCCTTACTTATAAAGGGTGAACCGGGTACCGGTAAAACCATGTTGGCAGAAGAGGTGGCGCTGGCTTTGGCTATGCCTTTGTTACAGTGGCATATCAAATCGACCACCAAAGCACAGCAAGGTTTGTATGAGTACGATGCGGTCAATCGTTTGCGAGATAGTCAACTAGGTGAAGAAAAGGTTAAAGATATCAAAAATTACATCGTTAAAGGGGTACTTTGGGATGCTTTTACGGCAGAAAATAAAGTCGCACTATTGATTGATG
>JASGCH010000164.1 GCA_030054245.1 Gammaproteobacteria bacterium
AACTACTCCTATCTGATCGATAGGTTAAAATCCTATTCTATCCAAGTGGTACCATTTGATCCACAGAATATTCAACAAATGGTATCTGACCTTAACCGATTATCAAAAATACTCGCTTCGCCCATTGATAACCAAGGCTTAGTAAAAGCCTTAGAGCATATCAAGCAGACCCGAGAGCCTAAGTTGCAAGGTAAAAGTATTTACATAGGCTTATTTAATGATTTATTTACCACTTCAGACGCTACTTTTATTGGAGAATTGGTTAGCCTCTTAGGGTTACAGAATATAGTCCCAGCACACCTCGGACCCTACCCTAAATTACATTGGGAATTTATTTTGAGAACCAACCCAGACTACATCTTATTAACCAACGATGCCTTGTTCGATCTGGTAACGCGTCCTGGATGGCAACAATTAAAAGCCTATCAAGAGCAACAAGTGTGCACCTTAAATAAATCGGAAACCGATGTTTTGGTGAGACCTGGTCCTAGAATACTAGAGAGCTTTGGTCGCCTGAAAAAATGTTTGCTGACCAAGTCCCCCAAGCCATGACTAAAACTTATGGACTGGCTAGTCTTTTGATTTTTGTTAGCATACTTTGTTTGGCTAGCAATTGGTGGATGTACGAACCTATGCAAGTGGGTAGATCCGTGGAATTAGAAAAACTGATACTTTATGAGATACGCTTACCCAAATCACTAAGTCTTTGGTTGAGTGGAGCCTTGTTGGGTATGGCGGGGGCTTTGGCTCAAGGTCTTTTTCGCAATCCCTTGGCTGACCCTTATTTGATTGGCACAGCCTCAGGGGCAAGTTTAGCTATCACCTTGTTTTTTTTTGGAATAAGTATGGGGTATGTGGATATTTTGCCCATGCTAGAAAAAAATTCTATAGGTTTTAGGGCATGGGTTACTTTGGTGGCGTTTGGAGGCGCTTGGTTGGCGAGTTTATTGACACTGTGCATCGTTCACAAAGCCGAAAATACGACTCGATTTATTTTGGCCGGTGTGATCGTTGGGGTCATATTTACGGCGTTGAATGCCATGCTGACCTATATCATGCCTAGCTTAAATGAAAAAGTGCGCTTTTTTCAATGGGGCACATCTTCTGGGTTAGATCAAAAAGCACTGCTGATATTAACGCTGGTATGGCTGGTGAGCTTAATAGGAGCTCTGCCTTTGGCACGCGGGTTAGATGTATTGTCGTTGGGTGCTGACACAGCCCGGAGCATGGGGATGACTGTGCATCAATTTCAATGGCTTATCGTCGGATGGGTGGCACTCCTATCGGCGACGACCGTGTCCTTGGCGGGTATCATACCGTTTATTGGGTTGTTGGCCCCCCAGCTGGTTCAGGCGGTCATCAAAGTGACCTATGCCAAACTTTTGGTATTAACCAGCTTAGCCGGCGGTAGCATCATGCTGGTGGCCGATTCATTGGTGAATTGGTTGTTTTATCCTCAACAAATTCCCATAGGGATCGTGGCATCTATGATAGGTGGGGTGTATTTGTTATTCGTCGTAAGAAATACCAAAGTTCCTTGACTAGAGGAACCCATACCAATCAATCGGGTAATAATGCCCAAAAAAGCCAACTAAAAACCATAGCAGTCCATAATATCCCATAAGCACCGGGTGGTTGTCGCTTTGAAACTGGCGCCAATGGGTTTAACTTCGTCGATTGACAAGACAGCTCACCGATTGACACCAGCCCGATCCAAGGGTCTTCAGTTTTTTGACAGTGCCATTGGCGGCCAAACCAAAGGTGCAACAGTCTTGCTTTTTTACCTAAAATTCACATGAAACCCAAATCCATTTACCAAACTATCTTAGGATGTAGCCTAGTGTTCATCCAATCAGTCTCATGGGCCGCTTTGCCAGAGCCACCAGACCCCAGAGAAGTTCCTAAACTCACTTTTGAGCAACGCATCGAGAAGATGCAAAAAATGCAAGCCTTATCGCAAGCTACTATGGAAGAAAAAAAGTTATACCGTGAAAAGCTACGCGAAAAACTCTTGACCCTCAAGCCTGAAGAAAGAACCCAGATCAGGAAGGAGTTACAAGCTCGTTGGCAATCATTGGATCCAGAGCAACGCGAACAAATTCATCGAGAACGGGTGAAAGTGATGAGTCATTTAACCCCCGAAGAACGGGCCGAAATTCGCCATTATCGTCAAGAATTGTTTGGCGATTACACCAAAGCTGACCCAAAGAAGTAGGCGTTGCGTGCTTGTCTAGTGGCTATGCCTTACGCTCATTGCGCCTACTCAACTAAACCCAGATTACGCAGTAGAAAAAAATGAAAAAAATGATAAAAAAGCAGCAGTTTATCGGTAAAAATTCAACTGCGTAGCAAATTTTTAACTATGAAATTCAAATTACCTTTTATAAATAAGGAGGTTACTCATTTATGTAAACTGGGTTTTTTGAACCAAAAATTGAGCAAAATGAGTTTCCAAAACAGATCGGGTAATGTGTATTAACCCACCAAATTGCCATTTACTTTCTACTGCGTAATCTGGGCTAAAGACTGTGGCACCATCGGCTGGTGCCGCTCGGTGAGTTGTCAAAGTACAAGGTTTCCGCGAACGCCCCCAGCTTCATTTCCGAAGATGATCATGGTGGGCGCCCCCAGTCTTTCAGGTGTCAGTGGATTTTTAATGGCGGGGCATGACCGTTGATGATCAAAAAATGATCGCAGAAACCCATCACAAATGGATTTTACCCACAGAAAACCGTTTTGCCAAGATGAAACAAATGAAAGTAACGCTTGTTAATCCTTTTCAAGGGGTATAAACCAACTTTGTTGGGGGGTGATTTGCAAAAAACCAGCAACCGGTTTTCGGTTCCGCTCGGTACAGCGACTTCAAAGTAGTTTATAATAAGATTATTGCACCAGCTAAGATTATTGCACCAGCCGATGGTGCTACAGTCTTTTATTTTGAAAGGAAACCAATATGGAGATATTATCGCTTGAATTTTTATGGGCTTTGCTCGTTATCGTCGTCATAGATGTGGTGTTAGGCGGAGAAAATGCGCTGGTTATAGCCATGGCGTCTAATAAACTGCCAGATAACCTACGCAAACGCGCGGTCTTTTGGGGTACATGGGGAGCGGTAGGCGTGCGTTTTGTTTGCGTGGTCGCTCTGACCTACCTACTCATGATTCCAGGCTTGCGCCTAGTGGGCGGACTTATGCTCATTTACATTGCATGGACACTCACCTCTAACGAAAAAGATCATGGTAATGTCAAAACTTCCACTACATTCTGGGGGGCTATGAGCACCATTGTGATAGCCGATGCGGTCATGGGCCTAGACAATGCGCTGGCCATTGCCGGTGCGGCCAGAGGCAATTGGTTACTCATCATCCTAGGGCTTTTAATCAGTGTACCTATTATACTTTTGGGGAGTACGCTGGTAGCCAAGGTATTGGATAAATACCCGGGAACGATTTATCTAGGTGCTTTTGTTTTGTATTATGTGGCAGGCAATATGATAGCCCACGAACCCTTCATAGACCAATGGGTGAACCCATTACCCCATGTGGTTAAGTTAGCCCTACCGCTCATGGGCGCCATTGTTCTTACTGCGGTACAGTATGGGTTTCGATCAAGGCAGAGACCCACCCAGTAGTCGATCCTAGACAGCGGGCGTTGTCGCAAAGGCTAGACGATGCAAAGGGAGCTATGGGTGGCTGGTTTTTATAACACATCTATTGACGAGACCTTTGCACCAGCGGCTGGTGCCACTCGGTGAGCTGTCATCATGACTAGGCTTCCACGATCGCCCCAGCTTTATTTCCGCAGAGGACATTCGCTCGCAACTGCGTTAGATTTCTCCGTTTTAAAGACTGTTGCACCATCGGCTACGCCGCTCGGTGAGCTGTCAAAGTACAAGGCTTGAGCGCCCCACGCAACCAGCGGAATTTACTGGGGTGATCATTCGCTGGTGAGTACCGCATAACG
>JASGCH010000165.1 GCA_030054245.1 Gammaproteobacteria bacterium
GCCATAGCTGGACAAACCGCCTCGCATAATTTACAGCCTATACACCTTTCCTCACCATTAGGATATCTTCTTAAAGCATGCACTCCCCTAAATCTTGGACTCAAGGGTGTCTTTTCTTCAGGGAATTGAACCGTTACTTTGGGTGAGACGAAATATTTGGCGGTTAATTTCATTCCTTGAAACAATTCAAGGAGAGAATATGAATAGGCAATTTCTTTTAATTTTTCTTTAATGTTCTTAATCAATTTTAAAGTCATATCATGTTTATTTATTGCCAAATACTCAAATGAGTTGATTTCCAAATTCCGATGACCAAAATCCAAATTAAGGTAATAGGAATAAATATTTTCCAGCCCAATCGCATAATCTGATCGTAGCGAAACCTTGGGAAAGTTGATCTCACCCACAACAATAAGGTCACTACTACAAAAGATTTTAACCCTAGCCAAATCCAACCGGGTATAAAATTTAAGAAACTAAAAGGCGGTAACCACCCACCAAAAAATAGAAGTACTGTTAATACTGCTAACAAAATCATATTGGCATATTCTGCCAAAAAAAACAAGGCAAAACTCATTCCAGAATACTCTACCATGTGTCCAGCAACTATTTCTGATTCCCCTTCCACCACATCAAATGGGTGCCGATTTATTTCCGCCAATCCTGCTATAAAGTAAATAAATGTAATCGGCAATAAAGGTAACCAATTCCAAGATAAAAACCCCACACCCGCGTCCACCATTTTTCCAGCAGATTGTTGCATCACTATATCCGTCATATTTAAGCTACCTGAAACCATAGCTATCAATACAAGACAAAATCCTAAAGGAATTTCGTAGCTTATCATTTGTGCCGAAGCTCTCACCGCACCTAAAAAAGCATATTTAGAATTAGATGCCCAACCGGCAATAATAATACCATATACTTCTAAAGAAGTTATGGCAAAAATCAACAATAATCCTACATTCACATTGGCCAAAACTACATCTACAGAAAATGGCACCACCGCCCAAGCTAATAGCGAAGGTACAATCGTAAGAGCCGGGGCTAATAGGAAAAGTACTTTATTTGCTTGTGTAGGAACTAAAATCTCTTTGGTTAACAACTTCAAGGCATCCGCAATGGGTTGGAAAATACCAAATATTCCCAATCGATTAGGTCCCAATCTTATTTGAGTAAATCCTATAGCTTTTCGCTCCCAAAGAGTTAAATAAGCCACACCTAATAACAAAGGAATAATCAATGCGGCAATTTTACACATTATCCAAAAAACTTCTTTCCACCAAGGGGATATACCCAATGAGAGTATGAATTGATGAATGGCTTCTACCATACCAGCTCTCCAGCCTGCCCATCCAATGTTTTTCGCAAGCTAGCTGCCCTTCGAACAATAGCATCGGTCTGGTACATATTAGGAGTAGTCATGGGTTCAATGACATCTCCACCCTCTAAGCATACGCCATCTTCATCATTACATTCATTCGACAATAAATGACCTATATCAGCAGAAGGTAAAATTTCTTTACGCAATTGCTCTATATTTTGGTAATTAAACCCTTCTAAACCCAAAAGTTTGGCTAGCTGCATAAGCAAAACCCAACCTTGCCTACTATCTGCGTACGGCGCTAGCACTGGATAAAATGATTGCACTCTACCTTCAATATTGATATAACTTCCAGCAGTTTCGGTAAAAGGAGTTATCGGCAGTTGGATATGCGAAATTGAGGTATTTGACCTAAAGGGAGAACAGTTAATAACCAAAGGGCATCTTCCAAGTTGTGAGTATTGTTCTTTCCCCTTGTACATATCAAATTCGGGCTCAACATTCCACAATATGCATATATCCAATCGACCTTCAAGACACATCTGCTGTGCATGAAAACCATCTTCTTTAGGATAAGCACCCACCATTTGCGCACCAATCGAATTAGCGGCCTCCCCCAAAAAACCTACCGTAGCCAGCGTCTCTTTGGCAATCCAATTGGCTATAGCTAATATTTTGTTGCACATCCGATGCTGACCCACTACTTTTCCAAGCAAAATCGCTTTATTTTGACCCGACAATAAGGATTTTGCCATGGCTAAAGTGGTCTCGTGAATGGCTAGGTTTGCATCGAATCTGCTAGTGATCCCTTTAATCTGTGCGATGGCCATAGCCAGTTCTCTTAAACTTTCCACCCATTGACTAGCTGAACGAGCGAGCGTCAGATGTATTGGCATATTCCAATCTAAGTACTGGGGGTTTATCACATTGATTTGTGCCTGGACTCGTTGAGTAGCCTGGCGTATCTTTAACCCTAAAATCGGATGATCTTTAGTCAAATGACTACCTACAATCAGAACTCTATCCAATGTAGCCAATGAAGCAATACTTCTACCTAGCCAAGGTATTTTGGGTGTTAAACCAAAGTCTCTGTTGCGTAAGCGAAAGTCAATATTATCACTACCCAATTGGCGTACCAATTGGTTGGCTAGATACAATTCTTCCAGTGTGGAATTTGGATTTATTAACAACCCAAAGCGTTTAGTCTTACCTGTTGGAAGTAGGTCTTGAAAGCGTAGCTTCAACTCCTCAAAAGCCATAGCCCACGAAATAGGCTCAAAGTCTGGTATCCCCCTGTCTCTCCTCACTGGAGAATACATTCGATCAGGTGCGTTAAGACCCTCATAAGAAAATCGATCTCTATCGGCTATCCAACATTCATTAATTTCTTCATTGACCAGAGGTAATACACGCATAACATGCCTTCGAAGGACATGTATCTGCAGGTTCGTCCCGGTACTATCGTGCGGACTAATGGACTTTCTCCTACTAAGCTCCCAAGGTCTGGCAGTATAGCGAAACGGCTTACTCGTTAATGCCCCTACAGGACAAAGGTCAATCATATTTCCAGATAATTCAGAAGTTACATCAGAGCTAAAGAAAGTATCAATTTCCGAATGTTCACCTCTGTGCAACATACCCAGTTCGGTTAATCCAGCCACCTCCGTACCGAATCTTACGCATCTTGTACAATGGATGCAACGACTCATTTCTTCCATAGAGATAAGTGGTCCTATATCTTTCGCCAAAACAACCCGTTTATCTTCTTGATAACGGGAGCTTACTTGACCATAGCCAACGGCTAAGTCTTGCAACTGACATTCCCCACCCTGATCACAAATAGGACAATCCAAAGGATGGTTAATCAGCAAAAATTCCATAACCGACTGCTGAGCAGTGAGAGCTTTTGCGGAATTAGTTTGCACTACCATTCCTTCAGTAGCTACAGTTGCACAAGCTGGCATTGGCTTTGGTAACTTTTCGATTTCTACCAAACACATCCGACAATTTGCCGCTACAGTCAATTTTTTATGGTAACAAAAATGGGGAATATAAATTCCAGCCAGTTGTGCCGCTTGAATCACCGTTGTCCCTACAGGAACGGCAATGTTATGGCTATTAATTTGGAGCTCTATCATAGGATCTAACCAATGTAATGGTGTTTATGAACTTCTGGTAAACACTTCTTTTGTTCAATGTGATACAAAAATTCGGCATAAAAATGCTTCAACATACCCTGTACTGGCAGTGCAGCTGCGTCCCCTAGCGCGCATATAGTTCTACCCATAATGTTGTTAGCCACTATACCTAAGGTCTCTAGATCTTCCAATTTGGCCAGACCCGATTCTATTTTTTGCACCAACCTCCACAACCAACCAGTCCCTTCACGACAAGGGGTGCACTGACCACAAGACTCGTGTTGATAAAAGTAAGACAACCTCAGCAAGGCACGCACCATACAACGACTATCATCTAAGATGATAACCGCACCAGACCCCAACATGGAGCCAGCTTTTGCAATAGCGTCGTAATCCATCGTCAGGTCCCACATCATGTCTGCCGGCAATACCGGTGCCGAAGACCCTCCAGGAATGACCGCTTTTAACTGACGCCCCGGCCTCAAGCCACC
>JASGCH010000166.1 GCA_030054245.1 Gammaproteobacteria bacterium
GATCAATGGTGCGTGTGCCGGTGGGGGGTATGAATTGGCTTTGGCGTGTGACGAAATTCATTTAGTCGATGATAGAAACAGTTCGGATAGTTAGCCGGAAGTCCCCTTGTTAGGCGTATTACCGGGGACTGGTGGGTTAACTCGACTTACTGATAAACGACGGGTACGCCACGACTTAGCCGATGTATTTTGTACCTTAACCGAAGGTATTCGAGGTGATAAAGCCGTTCAATGGAAATTGGTGGACGCCATAGCCAAACCCGTGGATTTTCCGCATTTAGTTGACCAACGGGCGCAACATTGGCTAGAAAAAAGTACTAAGTTGCCGGCTATCCAAGGGATTCAATTGACTCCATTGGAACGCCTAGCATCAGCCAATAAGCTACAATATAAATATGTCATCGCCCACTTGAATAGACCATTTTTTAGGGTTGAAATTGATATCTTGGCACCCACCGATGAGCTAGAAGACACGCCAGATGCCATACTCAATGCTGGCGATCGGTGGTACCCTTTACAATTGGTTCGTGAATTAGAAGACCTTATTTTGTATTTGCGCACCAACGAAAGTGATTTGGG
The DNA here is from genome assembly GCA_030054245.1 of Gammaproteobacteria bacterium. Taxonomy (GTDB): domain Bacteria; phylum Pseudomonadota; class Gammaproteobacteria; order Burkholderiales; family Burkholderiaceae_C; genus JASGCH01. Next base: position 580 of record JASGCH010000166.1, read on the forward strand.
TGTGTGGGTTTTTCGCTCCAAAGGAGAGCTAGAAAAAATCCAGAAAATGGATGAAGTATTGCAAACCCATGCCCATTTTTGGTTGGTTAAGGAAACTAAGGGGTATTGGCGGAGAACCTTAAGTCGCCTCGATGTAACTTCCAGAAGTTTATTTTGTTTTATAGACAATGAGGCTTGCTTTGCTGGAACTCTATTGGAAATTGCTTTGGCGTGTGATCGCATATATATGTTGGATAGTCCTGATGGCTCTTGTCTAATAGCATTGAGTGCGGCCAATTTTGGTGATTATCCTATGTCTTCTGGTGATTCGCGTTTACAGAGAAGATTTAATCATGACCCGATTAAAATGGAGGGGTTGCAACAAACAATAGGGCAGAGGCTCCAAGCTCTTAAAGCCGATGAATTGGGTTTAATTACTTTTCACCCGGATGAACTCGATTGGGACGATGAAACCCGGTTGTTGTTGGAAGAACGCGTGGCTTTATCGCCGGATGCACTCACGGCTATGGAAGCTAATTTGCGGTTTACCGGTCCAGAGACTATGGCAACGCGCATATTTGCGCGCTTAACGGCTTGGCAAAACTGGGTTTTTCAAAGACCGAATGCAGTTGGTCCCCAAGGTGCCTTGAAAACTTATGGCACTGGCAGTAAGCCACAGTTTGATAAAAACCGCGTATAAGCCATAAGTAAATCACGGTGAAACCGAGTCCACGGTATTCAAGAGCTAAGGTTTGCTCGGTCCTGTCTGAACTACTGGAACTTTTAGGGTTTTTTGAATCTTTTGTTGCTTGTCATTGACAAAATGCAGGGTAATGTTCATTTCTTTATCAGGTAACTTTTTGAACCCTAGCAACATGATATGCAACCCCCCGGGCTTAAAACTCACCCATTGCTTGGAAGGAATAGTGATGGTTTCCAACTTTTTCATCGACATGATATCGTTGGTGAGTTGCATACTATGTAGTTCGACGGCTTCAGTCAGCGGACTATCGCCACCCACTAACGAGAGGCGTTGATCAGAATGGATATTTAAATACAAGACTGAATTTTGTGTTCCTTGGCGGATAGACCGCACCCAGGCTTCGGTGATCGTTATTTCTTGGGCAAAACCCAAAGACGCTAATCCCCAATACAATCCTAATCCAATTAATTTTTTCATTTATTTTTGAATTTCGTTGACCTTCCATACTCTCATGTCTGCCCTAGATGGTGAAAGGCAAAAAACCATTTCTTTGGCCAAACAGTTGAATACTTTTATGGGTTTTGACATTGGGCGAAAACGCACTGGTATAGCCTATTGGACCAAATACTTGCAAAGAGCTAAGCCTTTGAAAACTTTATCTATGGTCCATCTGCATAGCTACTTAAAAAAACTCATCGACGAATGGCAACCAGATGGCTTGGTCATTGGGGTACCTTACTATCCAGACGGCAATGACAATGAAAATACTCAGTTTTGTATCCATTTTGGGCATCAATTGACCCAATCCTATCAATTACCAGTTTTTGCAGTTGATGAAAGGTACAGTACGGTTGAAGCCAAATCAAGAAATTGGCAGGCTGATCAAGATTCTTTGTCTGCAAGCATCCTTTTAGAGCAGTTTTGGCACATGGTGCAAGGTGGCTGAGAGCGGGTTGTGCTTAGAGCCTACCAACAGCCTTGCCAAGACCTTTACGCCATCTCAACCAATGATTTTACCATAATCTTGCTGGCACGCAAAGGATTGTATTTTTTTTGTCTATCCAGAGGCAACCAATCGGTATTGACAAAATGAAATCCGTTTTTTAAGAACCAATGCGTAGTTTGAGTAGTCAAAACAAATAGGCTGGTTAAGCCTAATTCTAAGGCTCGTTTTTCTATGTGTTGTAACATTTTTTTCCCTTCACCTAAGCCTTGGATTTGTTTGGCTACGCTAAAACAAGCCATTTCAGCGGTTCTTTCTTGTGGATATAAGTCTAACATAACCGTCGCTAACAACATTCCATCATAATCCAAGACGCTAAACTGATGGATAGATTGTTCAATGTCTCTTCGATCTCGTTTGACCAGTATTCCTTCCTCTTCAAAAGGTTGTAATAATTTTAAGATGCTCCCTATATCCTCAATAGTGGCTTCTCGAATATAGGAAATGGTGTCGTCTACGATCATCAAGCCAATACCAAAATGGGTATAAATTTCTAGCAATAGACTCCCATCTTCAGAATGCGGTAATAGGTGGCAACGACTGACCCCATTCCGACAAGCTTCGGCTGAGACCAGCAAATAATCTTGGATAATTTGTTGATTTGGTATGTCAGTTGCCATGGATTCTAGCAACTTGGGGATTTGGCAAGGAGAAAAAGCTGATTTTTCGCTTCCTCCTCTAGGGAGTTGATTTAAAGGAACAAAATAAATAAGTTTTTCGGCTTGGAGTTGCACAGCTATTTCAGAAGATAAAATTTCTTCTGATAAGACAAACATTTCTCCTGTAGGAGAGTAACCAAAAGGGGGGACAACGACCACCATGTGGTCTGACAATGCTTGGATTAAACTTTTGGTATCTATTTTACGCACCTTGCCAGCATATTGGTAATCAATACCATTTATCGTCCCTTTAGGACTGGCTGTAATATAGTTTCCAGATATGAGTTTGAATTCAGCTCCGGACATGGGAGTGTTAGGTAACCCTTGGCTAAAAGCCGCTTGGATTTGATAGTAAATATTTCCCGCGGCAACTTTGGCAACCTGCAAGCATTCTAAGTCAATCACCCGTGGATCATTCGAAGGATTTTTATGGACGCGTTCACTTGGAGTCAAGGGGAGCGAAACTCCGTAAACTAACACCAGCTTAATACCTAAACTATTGAGTAAATTTAAATCATAAACCAAATTATCAAAATACTTCGTAGAGAATATGTCACTTCCTAAGCAAATCACAAAAGTTTTACCTTTATGTTGGTAGATATAAGGTGCGACAGCGCGAAACAAGTTTAAAAATTGACTCCTCTCAATTGGCGATATCTGCTTAGACATGGTTAGTTGGGCTTAAAATCAGGACAATTTTCTGGTTTAGCATTCTGAAAAGCCACGAGATCCATACAGCTTTGATAGATTTCTAAACATTGAGGGATTTTATCTAAGTTAGCATTAAACCTTAGTGCATTGGTAACTTGTGGAATTAATAAACATTCCACCATACTAGGCGAGTCTCCAAGACAGTACTTAGAGGTTCTACTTTGCGTCAACAATTCTTCAAACTGATTTAACCCTAATTCAACCCAGTGTCGATACCAAGTCATTTTTTGATCTTCAGTCCATCCGTGTTCTTTTACCAAATACCGCAAAATACGCAGATTGTTTAATGGGTGAATCTCACAAGCGATATATTGAGA
>JASGCH010000167.1 GCA_030054245.1 Gammaproteobacteria bacterium
CAACAAAACATTCGCATCAGTAATAGTCGCATGACCTCCTCTTCGATAGCAAGCAGGTCCTGGATTTGCCCCGGCGCTCTCAGGTCCCACCCTTAGCCTCTGTCCATCGTAATACACTATAGAGCCGCCACCAGCCGCCACGGTATGAATAGACAACATAGGAGCACGAATCAGCACGCCAGCCACCATACATTCCGGTTGTCTTTCAAATTCACCCGCATAATGAGATACATCGGTTGAAGTTCCACCCATATCAAAGCCAATTACTTTGCTGTATCCGGCACCTACGGCAGTGCGTGCCATACCGACAATACCACCAGCAGGTCCAGACAAAATAGCATCTTTCCCATGAAATGCTCTGGGCTTAGCAAGTCCTCCTGAAGACTGCATAAAATAAACCTCCACTCCCGGTAGTGCTTGGGCCACTTGGGCAGTGTATTGGTGCAAAACTGGAGATAAATAAGCATCGGCAACCGTCGTATCACCTCTTGAAATCATTTTCATCAACGGGCTACATTCATGGCTAACCGAAATTTGCCAAAACCCGAGTTCGCGGGCAATGTCCCTAGCCATCATTTCATGTTGTGGGTATCGATAACTGTGCAAAAAAGTAATAGCTACCGAACGCAAGCCTTGTGAGTATGCCAGCTTTAATTGGTGTTTTAAATCTGAGGCATCCAATTCCATTACCACCTCTCCTTGTGCACTCATTCGTTCTTTTGCCTCAATCACGCTACTGTACAAAACAGAAGGCAATTCGATATGCAGGGCAAATATTTTAGGACGGTTTTGATAACCTATACGCAAAGCATCAGCAAATCCTTGCGTTATAACTAAAACAGTAGGCTCACCCTTGCGTTCTAGTAAGGCATTGGTTGCCACGGTAGTACCCATCTTAACGCAGGCAATGGCATGAGCTGGAATAGGGTCTTCTCGATTGAGTTTGAGTAGTCTGCGTATGCCCTCCACAGCCGCGTCTGGGTACTGCTCGGCATTATCCGATAATAACTTAAGCGTCAATAATTTTCCCTCAGGCGTTTTACCAATAATATCGGTAAATGTGCCTCCTCTATCAATCCAAAAATGCCATTTCGACTTCATATTATTTGACCTCCAAGACCATTAAAAAGACAGTTGCCGCGATCTGCTAGGGTTATAGGGTCGGTTTCGCTCACAACGCCCCCCTAAGTGTTGCACCACCGGTTATACTGTCAAATTACTGCGTTATGTAGGTGCTTAAGTTCGTTGCGCTATCTATTGCGCTTCCGCTCCCACCATGATCATCTTCGGAAATAAAGCTGGTTGCGTGGTGCGCGCAAGCCTTATACTTTGACAGTTCACCGAGCGGCACCAGCCGTCGGTGCAAGAGTCTTGTCTTCGTAACGCAGTAATTTGGTAGTTCGCCCGAGCTTGTGTAAAAGTCTCGATATCCCTAAAAAACTGCTACACCGATACCTACCCTACTTACAAGGCGGAGCACGCCCTCTTTGTGCCTATAACAGCTCGCCTAGAATCAGGCAAGGGGCTCATCATTATCAGACAACGGTCTTTTTATTTAAAAAATTGGCAAAAATGGCCCTAGAACTATCGGTTTTCAAAAGCCTTTCAAAAACCTCACCTTCTTCAAGCATACGCGCTAGGACCAATTCCCGTTGACTAGCTTTTAATAATCGTTTGGTTTCCATGAGTGCTTCTGGCGATTTTTCTGTGAGTTTTTTAGCCATCTTCAGAGCAAGTTCATCGGCTTCAGCTGAAGGAACCACTCTGTTCACCAAGCCACAATGGTGAGCCCAAGAAGCCGACATAGGTTCTCCCCAGAACATAGCCTCAGCGGCAAAATGATGACCGATGATTTGTGGAGCTAACAAAGTTGAGGCGGCTTCAGGGCATAAGCCTAAGTTAATAAAGGGCATAGCAAATGTAGCATTATCTCCAGCAACCACCCAATCACAATGAAACAACAAGGTAGTGCCCACACCCACAGCCAATCCTGTTACAGAAGCCAGCATGGGTTTAGGGAAAATCGCCAATTGTTGCAAAAATCGTTTTACAGGCATATTTTCCCTACTTTCAGGCCGATTTAAAAAATCGGCGATGTCGTTACCACTGGTAAAAAAATCGGCCCATCCCGTAAAGAGCAAGCAACTTACTCCACGATCTTCTGTCGCCTCTTGCATCGTATCCGCCAATATGGCATACATCCCACTCGTAATGGCATTTTTCTTTTCGGGTCGATTAAATTGTAAAATGGTAATAAGACCTTGCTTTTGAATTGAAATATAGTCCATGGTAAGATTAAAAAAGAAATTGTCGGTCCACGATCCACTTAGGTGCTCAGCTCGAAGATCTTTCAAGTGAGAGTCCAATACCAAGTTATTGTAACACAAGGGCATGGTATCTTTTCATAGCCAGAACTAGGACAAGCTCAGCACCATGACAAAACCCAAGTACACCATGATCCTTTGATTAAATTCCGATGGTTGCGTTGTACTGTCTAAGATGCTGTAACAGTCTCCACATAGTCATTGGGTCGCTAAAACCGGCATATCTTCAGACCAACGCATAACTTTGGGCAACTTTTTATTGACAACCCGATCTAGACATGGTATAATTAAGAGAAGCTACCTTATTTCTGAGTATTATTGATTCCCTTTTACTCAACGGATAAAATGAGTAAGGTTAGATATCACCGGGCGGTTAGCTCAGCTGGTTAGAGCGTTGCCTTGACATGGCAGAGGTCGTAGGTTCGAGTCCTATACCGCCCACCAAAATTTGACTTTTGGGTATTTTGCCCACGGGTTACCCCTTCCGAATCCCTCTCGTCTCCGCGTTTGGTGATCGTTCGATAGTCCCTTCCCACTCGCACACACCATGCCTAGATCGTTGGCATGTACTTACAATACTTGCACCAAGCTCGCTCGGTATAAGACTGTTGCTCCATCGGCTGGCGCAACAGTCTTTAACACGGAACACGGCCTTTTTTTAAGAGCCTAAAATTTTAACAATCGGTTGAAACCAACCCACTTACCTGCAAGCAAACAAATGCCGGAACTCCCTGAAGTCGAAGTAACTAGGCTACATTTAACTCCGTCTCTAGTTGGCAGAGAAATTATCGGTTTAAGAGTCGGCAAACCATTACGATGGCCGCTCAATGGCACAGCCGCCGATTTAGTGGGCAAAAGAATAGCTTCTTTAGATCGTCGTGGAAAATATTTGATGATACAGTTGAGCCAGGGAGAGTTGGTGCTTCACTTGGGTATGTCGGGTTCACTCAAGTACCTCGTTCAACCTCTACCAGCTGAACCACACGACCACTTTGATTTGCTATTGGACCAAGGCTTATTAAGGCTTAGGGACCCACGCCGATTCGGTGCGGTGATTTACTTACCAAACCGAGACTCCCCTCTTTATCAAAAATTATTGGGACACTGGGGAGTTGAACCTTTATCTGCAGATTTTCACGCCAAGTTGTTTTACCAACAACTACATACACTAAATAAATCCATAAAATCAGTTTTACTGCAAGGTCGCGTAGTGGTTGGTGTCGGCAACATTTATGCCAACGAAGTCTTGTTTCAAGCGGGCATAAATCCGCATACTATTGCCGCCAAACTATCCTTGGTCAAAGTAACTAAACTTCATCAAGCGATCATCCGTATTTTAAGTCAAGCTATCCAAGCAGGTGGAAGCACCTTACGAGACTTTAGCTCTGGCAATGGGCAACCAGGACATTTTCAGCTTCATTATTTCGTTTATGGTCGCGAGGGAAGCCCCTGCTTAATCTGCCAAGCAGATATACTGCACACCAAACACGAACAAAGGTCGAGTTACTTTTGTCCAAATTGCCAAAAATAGGATCCCAGAATGACAGATTCCCAGCATCGCCTTAAAACTTGCCGTGCTACCGAACCACTTTAATCG
>JASGCH010000168.1 GCA_030054245.1 Gammaproteobacteria bacterium
CCAGTTTGTACAACGCCATGCCGGTGGAGGGGGTCGAAAGATTAGTCGAGTTTATGGAGTATTTTCAAAGAAAATATTTAAGATAACTCGAATAATCGGATTATTAGTTAACATATACATAGCTTGTATTGCCTATGAAATTGTGTATGGTCTTAGTTTTTCAATAAACCTGTCAAAATGATGATTGATTATGAAAATACCATCCCTAACAATGTAAATTTGTCTGAGGATAAATTGTTACAGAAGGCTTTGCGGCAATGGCAGCCTAACTTTTTGTCATGGTGGAAAGAGATGGGACCGGTAAATTCGTTGGACTATGATGTTTATTTAAGAACGGCAGTGAGTGTAAACCCTCAAGGATGGGCGCAATTTGATTATGTCAAAATGCCTGAATATCGTTGGGGAATATTTTTACAACCCGCACAAGAAGGTAAAAAGATTGGGTTTGGTGAGCACATTCATCAGAATGTCTGGCAAGAAGTTCCTGGAGAGCATCGCGCAAATTTGCGAAGAATCATTGTGACTCAGGGGGATACCGAGCCAGCTTCGGTAGAGCAACAAAGGCATTTAGGCTTGACTTGCCCCAGTTTATATGATCTGAGAAATTTATACCAAGTCAATGTGGAGGAGGGTCGGCACTTATGGGCTATGATGTATTTGCTACATAAATATTTTGGTAGGGATGGGCGTGAGGAAAGTGAAGCTTTATTACAAAGGAGGAGTGGTGAGACAAATAACCCCCGTATATTACAGGCTTTTAATGAACAAACACCTGATTGGTTGAGTTTTTTTATGTTTACCTACTTTACAGATAGAGATGGTAAATTTCAGTTGTCAGCTTTGGCTGAATCCGGCTTTGACCCTTTGGCAAGAACAGCTAAATTTATGCTGACTGAAGAAGCGCACCATATGTTTGTTGGAGAATCCGGTGTTGCGCGCATTATTATGCGTACTTGTCAGGTGATGAAAGAGCTATCGACGGACGATCCGATTCATTTAAGAAAGGCCGGAGTTATCGATTTACCAACTTTACAAAGGTATTTGAATGTACATTACAGTTTGACTTTGGATCTATTCGGAGCAGAAGAATCAAGTAATGCCGCTATTTTTTACTCTTCTGGGTTGAAGGGGCGTTATGATGAACTTAATAGAAAAGACGATCACTTGCTTAAAGAGGGCTCTTATTTGATAACGGCAAACAAGAATGGGGTGTTGGTGGAAAATGAGATTCCTTTGCTTAATGGGTTGAATGAAGTGTTGAGAGATGATTTTATCAAGGATAGCGTGGCTGGAGTCGAAAGATGGAATAAAATGATCCAAAAAATGGGTGTACAGTTTAGTTTATCCGTTCCACATAAAGCGTTTCATAGAAATATTGGTGCGTTGTCTGGCATTTATGTGTCTCCAGAGGGAGTCGTGTTAAGTGCGGAGACTTGGAATAAATATAGAGATCAATGGCTTCCGTCAGAAAGTGATAAAAGGTACATTCAGAGCATCATGGGACCGGTAACCTCTGTCGGACAGTATGCCAATTGGATTGCCCCACCAACTATTGGAATAAATAAACAAGGACCCCATTTTGAGTATGTACGGTTTAATTAAGGGGGTCCCTTGCTTCCTGCACTATGGTCTTACAAGTAGTAAACTGAAGTGGAGAAAGTATTTTTGTACTCAAATCGACTGAAACTTTATGATTGATAAATTACAAAACTATGTAAGTGGAAATTGGGTTCTGGGTAGCGGTCTAGGTACGGTACTCACGGATCCCATTTTAGGCAGTGAATTGGTAACAGTGGACAGCTATAACCTTGATATTCCTGAGGCATTTGAATTCGCACGCCAGCGTGTGAAGCCCGAGTTGGGAAGTCATAGCTTTATGCAACGGGCTGAAATGTTATCCCAAGCGGTGAAAGTCTTGCAAGCCAATAGAGACAAGTATTTTGATATTGCTACGAAGAATAGTGCCACCGTTAAAACCGATTCTGCGATAGATATCGATGGAGGGATTTACACCTTAAACTATTATGCTAAGCTTAGTCTTACCAATAAGCAGTATTTATTGGATGGAGAGACGACAAAAATAGGTAAAGAGTATTATGCAAAACACATTTTAACTCCCATTGATGGGGTGGCTTTGTGTATTAATGCTTTTAATTTTCCTTCATGGGGATTATGGGAGAAGGTAGCTCCTGCGATTCTTTCAGGAGTTCCGGTGATTGTCAAGCCTGCGACGGTTACGGCTTGGTTGACTCATGCTATGCTAAAAGATGTGATGGATGCCAAAGTGCTACCGGCAGGAGCTATTTCCTTGATTTGTGGCTCTCCTGACGGACTTATAGAGCAATTGCGTCCCAACGATGTCTTATCATTCACTGGATCTGCTGAGACGGCTATACAAATTAAGTCTCATCCAAATATCAATCGAAGCTTTATTCGCTGTAATTTGGAGACCGATAGCATTAACAGTGCTCTGTTATTACCTGACGAGTTTTCAAACGATGTTTGTTTACAAGCCTTATGTACGGAAGTAGTGCGTGAGATGACTGTTAAATCAGGTCAAAAATGTACAGCTATTAGAAGGGTGTTGGTTCCTGCCAACCGCTTTGAAGAGGTCGTGTCGCTGATACAAAGCCAATTGAAAAAGGTCAATGTGGGAAACCCTCGCCATGATTCCGTGACCATGGGAGGCTTGGTGTCGTTAAAGCAAAAAAAATATGTTCTTGAAGGAGTAGATTTTTTATGTAGCCATGCTCGCGTGCTGTTCGATGGTCGAGATCATAGGTATATCGATGTGCCAGGTGCCAATTCAAGTTGTCTCGGTCCTATTTTATTAGGGTTACCCGAGGGTAAAATAGCCCTAGAAGAGGATGCCATTCATCAAACTGAAGTGTTTGGTCCGGTTTCTACCATCATCGCTTATGATAATTTAATTCAAGCCTATCAGATGATCAAGCGCGGACAAGGCTCTTTGGTTGTATCGTTATATGGAGATAATATCCATCAATTACAAGCTACGGCCTTAACTCTAGCCAATTGCCACGGTAAGGTGCATATCGTGTCGCCGCATTGTGTCAGTACTCATACGGGTCATGGAAATGTTATGCCACAATCTATACACGGAGGTCCTGGTCGGGCGGGCGGGGGGCAAGAACTAGGTGCAGAAAGGGCTTTGCAATTTTATCATCAAAAATCAGTTATACAAGCACATGGAACTGTTTTAGAATGGTTCCAATAGAATTTTTGCATATCATCAAATTGAGTGTAAAGAGTGGATGTGTTGCTCATGAAGAAAACCCAGAGTGAATATGTTGCCGGCGCAGAGCGACCATTGATCGTACGGTTGCGCAATTTTGTAGGTGAGGTGGTATTGAGCGTACCTGTGTTGAGTCAGCTCAAGGAGATTGGCTATGCGCTCCATTTGGTCGCCCGCCATAGCTGGGCGGTTTCGCTATTTTCTGGGTTTGATGCTACGGTTCATGTGCAACCCAGTAGCTTGATGGCACGCGTTCGGCAATTGCGGGAGTTAAGAACTTATTGTCGATCGATTGATCCTGAGTTTGACCGGCGCGAAAACGCGTTGTTACAGACTGATTCATTCTCAAGTGCGCTAGAAATGTGGCTTGCAGGTTTGAATGGGCTGGGTTATGCTTATGACGCTCGATCTTTGATGTTGGCGCGTAAGTTAGCGATGGATCGTAGAGGCCATGTATTTGAGTGGTATTGGCGTTTGGGCTGTGGTTTTTGGCAACAAGATTTGGCGATACCAAAGGTCATCGATCTACCGGTGTCCGATAAAAAGAAGGTCGATGCCCAAAGCCAGCTGAGGGAACTGGGTATGGATGCTGGACATAGATTTTTAATGGTTTGTCCCTTTGCCGCTACTCTGGCGCCCAA
>JASGCH010000169.1 GCA_030054245.1 Gammaproteobacteria bacterium
GAAAAGGGTAGTGCACTTTTAGCTGGAGCCTTACCTACTATTCAGCTTTTAGATAGCCCTAAAGAAAGGGTAGCTAACTTAAGCCCAGAAACGCTAAAGCACAACAGTTTTACCATAGAGGAAAAACTGCGTCATTACCATGTGATCGCCAAAGTCGTTGCCACTCATCCTGGTCCGGTCGTTACGCGTTATGAAATTGAGCCCGACGAAGGGGTTAAAGGCAATTCCATTGTCAACTTAGCTAAAGATTTAGCACGCATATTAAAAGTAGTGTCTATAAGAGTTGTAGAAACCATTCCGGGTAAAAACTACATGGCGTTAGAGTTGCCCAATCCCAAGCGAGATATGATTTTACTGAAAGAAATTATAGATTCTGAAAATTATCGTCATGCCAGCTCCCCGTTGGCTATGGCACTGGGGAAAGATATTGTGGGCAACCCAGTGGTCGCTGACTTGGCGAAAATGCCTCATTTATTGGTGGCTGGCACCACCGGTTCGGGTAAGTCCGTGGGCTTAAGTTCTATGATTTTATCTATCCTTTTCAAAGCCAGTCCACAACAAGTGAGATTTCTCATGATAGACCCTAAAATGTTGGAGCTATCGGTTTATGAAGGGATAGGGCACCTCATAACCCCAGTGATTACGGACATGAGCAAGGCGGCTTTAGCACTGCGATGGTGTGTGGCAGAGATGGAAAGAAGGTATAAATTAATGGCACACATAGGTGTGCGCCACATTACAAGTTACAATGACAAAGTAGGCGAAGCAGACGGGGATTTGCAACCTATCAAAGACCCCTTCAAAGAAGGTAACGGCGAAGTAGAGGTGTATTTACAACAGTTACCGTACATTGTGGTTATTATCGATGAGTTGGCTGATTTAATGATGCAAGAGGGAAAAAAGATTGAACAACTGATCGCCCGGTTGGCACAAAAGGCACGAGCCGCAGGCATTCATTTAATTTTAGCCACCCAAAGACCCAGTGTAGATGTTATCACTGGGCTCATAAAGGCTAATATCCCAACGCGCATTGCTTTTCAGGTAAGTAGTAAAATTGATAGTCGAACCATTATTGACCAGATGGGCGCCGAAGCTCTGTTAGGTATGGGTGATATGTTGTATTTGCCAAGTGGAACAGGGGTGCCGACGCGTGTACACGGTGCTTTTGTGTCTGAGCAGGAGGTTCATCGGGTGGTGGCTTATTTACGCACTCAAGGGGAACCCGAATTTTTAGTTTCTTTGGATGAATTTAGCTCTTCAGAAAATGAGGTCAAGCCAAATTCACCGTTGAATCCAATGACTCATACCAGCGACAATAGTTTGTACGCTCAGGCTTTAACTGTATTGCAAGGTTATAAAGGACGACCGAGTGCCTCTATCTTACAAAGGAGCTTAAACATTGGCTACAACCGGGCGGCATCGCTTATGGATGAATTGGAACGCAACAAAGTGGTGAGTCCCATGAACACCAACGGACAAAGAGAGTTATTAACCCCAGATAAAGATAAAACTTAAAGAACCGTTGCTGGCTTCACGGTGGACTGCCCAATGACTGCATTATGCGGTACGCTTCAGCTCATGGTACAACCGTTTTTCATAGGTCCTATGTATGAGACCGCTTTTAAGGGCTCCCATTTTGGAAAATATGCAAGAATTGCAAAAGGCAGTAGCAAGATTTTTTGCTGAAGATGGCTTGTTGGCACGAAATTTTACCGAATTTCAACCGAGGACCGGGCAGAAATTAATGGCACAAGCGGTGAGTTTGTGTATTCAAGAGGGCGGTGCATTGGTAGTGGAGGCGGGTACTGGTTTGGGCAAAACTTTTGCCTATTTGGTGCCAGCTTTATTGAGTCATCAAAAAGTTATTATTTCGACTGCCAGTAAAATATTACAAGAACAGTTGTATAAACATGATCTGCCCAAATTAAAAAACATTTTATCGCTACCCATTAGCGTGGGTCTTTTAAAAGGTAAAGCCAACTATGTTTGCCTCCATAAGTTAGCTATGCTGACCAGCCAGCCGTGGCTCATGGAAAATGTGCCAGCAGAGGTGATTAGAGAGGTGAAACAATGGGAAAAGACCAGTTATACAGGTGACATTGTAGAACTTTTAGCCAAGGGGTTTGACCATAAAATAATCCCCTCTATTACGACTACCAGTGAATCGTGCATAGGCAAGGAATGCGAGTTTTTTACGGATTGTCGGGCACATCGTGCGCGCAAACAAGCCTTAGCTTGCGAAGTGGTGATCATAAATCATCATCTATTTTTTGCCGATCAAAAGCTTATTGAAAACGCCATGGGTGAACTTTTGCCTAAAGTGGACTTCATTGTTTTTGACGAAGCCCATAAGTTAAACGACATCGGCGTGCAATTTATTGGCATTCAATGTTCCACTTTAACCTTGACCGAGTTAGCCAAAGAAGTGGAGGTTATGTGTCAAAATGTGCTTAATGGTCGCTTGATGGGGATGGTCGCACCTGTTAAAAAACTGAATATGGACATTTGGGAATGGTGCCACCACAATTTACCGCATAAGGGTAAGTATCCTTGGTCTAGGTTGGCTGAGACTCCATCCGTCGAGCAAGCCTTGCAAGAGGTGTTCAAGACATTAGCCGATTGCTTCACCTCGATGAGCCAGCAATTACTCGAGCACGGGAAGGGCATGCCTGACATTTTAATGCTGGCTGAAAAATTAAACCATCAAGCGACCTCTATGGTACGGCTTACCTTGCCCGTATCAGAGGATTGGGTGCGCTGGATCGATTGGAGTCTGGAGACTGTACAGTTTCATCAGTCACCTATGGATATTTCTAGTTTTATGCAAACTTATTTGCTCAAAGCTCAGCCAGAGAAAAAACAGTCTTGGTTGTTTACTTCCGCGACTCTGGGGCATGATAAAGACCTCAAATGGTTTGTCCAACCCACTGGGCTAGAAAATAATTGTAAAATTTTATCAGTACCTAGCCCCTTTAATTTTCAAAAACAGGCCACCTTATTCTTAGTTTCTCATGAGTTTGCCAATCCACAAGAGGTGAGTGACCATCAAGCGCAGGTGGCTAAGTTGGCGTGGTTCGTGGCTTCGCTTTTACAAGGTCGTACTTTAGTGCTCACAACCACTAGAAAATCCTGTAAAACGATTGGGGAACTCGTGAGTCAAGTGGCATCCGATGAATTTCAGGTATTGATACAAGGCGAGGCCGCAGACGCCAAGTTGGTGCATCAATTTAAGAAAATGGCAAAACCGAGTATTCTTCTAGGTACCGCCAATTTTTGGCAAGGTATAGATATTCCGGGTATTCCATTACAGGCTGTGATTATCGATAAGTTACCCTTTCCGCCTCCCGAAGACCCAAGAGTTCAGGCGTATGCACACTATTTAAAGACCAAAGGTAAAAACGCGTTTCGAGATTATTTTTTACCAGAAGCCACGGTGGTTTTGAAACAAGGAATTGGGCGTTTGATTCGGCATGAGAACGATCACGGCTTAGTGGTGGTTTGTGATAAAAGACTAGCTTACAGCAATTATCGCCATAAAATTTTACAAGGCTTACCCCCTATGCTTTTGTATGCCAGCCAATCTATGCCAGATTTATACGCGTGCATTGAACGCACGGTGGGCGATTGGACTGAATCAGTGAATCCAGAATGAAATGAAAAAGACAATGGCACAACCTAAGGTGAATTTTGGACTTTGTCATGACGATAACTCGTTGAAATTTGTTCCATCATCTTGATAAGCTCATGTTCTGGTATTATGTATTTCTGGTCATTGCGACCGTCTTGGGTTCATCACTTAGCCGTGCCGAACCTCTGCGCATTATTTCTTTGGCACCAGCTATCACTGAAATGGTTTGTTATCTTCAAAGATGCGATCAATTGGTTGGGG